>JASFOC010000059.1:0-9254 GCA_050116715.1 Gammaproteobacteria bacterium | reverse complement strand
CGTCCGCTGCATCGGCATAGGCCTCGTAGAGTATGAACCGGGACGGGTCGTCGGGTGATTGCAGCACGTCGAAGCGACGGTTGCCCGGTTCCTGCACCGAGGCCACGTGGTTGCGGCGCGTTGCCGCTATGAAGTCATCAATATGCCCGGCTTTTACTGCAACATGTACCAGCGTGACATGCATGATGCTTTCCTCCGTTTCATGACCGGGCTGGCGGGGCCGCCTGCCGGGCTACATCTCGCTGACCAGCCGGCCAAAGGCTTCCACCTGCGCCCAGTCGGTAAACTCCACCACGGCATCCGGATCGGTCGGCCCATGCGTCATCCACATGATAAAGCGGATCATCAGCCGGTCCAGGAAAGCGTAGCGCGGATAGTCGATCTTGCCCGCAAACACCGCCAGCTGCCGTGGTTTCCAACTAATCTTCCGCAGGAACTTCTGCAGATAGGGATTTGTTTCCGGACGGTTTTTTTCAGGTTTTCGGGCGACCACATTCACGGAGAAAAAGGCATTCGGCTTACTTTCCAGCAGGGCCTGGTTGCGCTTGATGAAGTCATGCACCGCGGGGCTGTGCTTGCCGTAGCGGATGCTTGCCCCGATGACGATCTTGTCGAACAGGCCAAGGTCGATATCCGGCGCATCGGTGATCGGGTCGACCACCACCTGGTGGCCGGCATTCTCGATCTGGCGCCGCAGGCGCTCGCAGATCTCGCGGGTATGGCCATCGGTCGTTGAGTAAAGGATAAGAATTCTTGCCATGATCAGGCCGTATTGTAACGCAGGCAGCCGGCGGGTGGTGCGCCTGTCACAGGCAGGATCGTACCGGTCATCGCGTTACCGCTCCTGCCCCGCACGACTCGCCAGCAACCGGTCAAGGTGGTTCGCAAAGGCCTGTCTGTCCGCCTGGTTCAGGGGCGGCGGGCCGCCGGTGTGGATACCGCTGCCACGCAGGTTGTCCATGAAATCGCGCATATTGAGGCGGCCGCCGATGTTGTCAGGCGTATACAGCTCGCCGCGTGGATTCAGCGCATGCGCCCCCTGCGCAATGACCTCGGCGGCCAGCGGGATATCGGCGGTGATCACCAGGTCACCCGCGGCCACCCGGCGCACGATCTCGTTGTCCGCCACGTCGAAACCGGGCGCGACCTGCAGGGTGCGGATATGCCGTGCCGGGGGCGTCTGCACGGGCTGGTTGGCGACCAGGGTCAAGGTCACGCCGGTGCGTGTCGCGGCCCGGAACAGGATGTCCTTGATCACCTTTGGACAGGCGTCAGCGTCTACCCATATCTGCATCACCCCGTCTCCCCGGGTCGATCCACCACGCGCGGCATCACGCGCTGGTCGGGTACTCCGTGAATACCGGCAGGTCCCCGGCCGCACATGACCACTCGGCGCGCGACCCCCAGAAGATGCGTGCTTCCGGCTCGATCCAGGGCATGCTGTCCAGCGATCCGGCCGGGATGACCAGCAGGTGCAGTTCCGGTACCTGCCGTGGCATGGGGCTGCCGCAAACACTGCAGAAACAGGTGCTGAAGCGCTCCGCCTCGGGCAGCTTGTAGCGCTGCAACAATTCCTCGCCCTGCGTCCAGGTGAGGCTCTCGGGCACAACCATCAGGTTGGTGGCATGGCCGGTGCCCGTCGCCTTGCGGCAGCGGCGGCAATGGCAGTGGTAGAAGCGCGTCGGCTCGCCGCTGATCTGGTAGTGCACGGCGCCGCACAGACAACTTCCGGTAAGCGTATGGTGTAACACGATTCCCCTCCAGCGATGTTTTTTCCTGGGTGTTTATCAGGGCAAGGTATTCCCCTGTCCGTATCAGCCAGCCTATTTCAGCAAGGGATGGTCCTTCGGCAGCTGCCTGGAAATCCACATGGCGAGCCGGTGGCGCATGGACTGCTGCGAGACCTGCTCCTCGGGCAGCGGCGCGATTACCTTGTCATGCACCAGCAGCCGGTAGATGTACTCGATTTTCTCGTGCGCCGAGTCGGTCGGCTCGAACTCGACGACGCCACGCGCCTCGCCGTATTCAACCCCGGCACGTATCGCCTCCTTGACCAGCTCGTTTTCGTGCTTGAGTTTTTTCACGATTGACCCCCTCCACGACCTGCCACGCCATCCGCCCTATCCTAACCGCTTTTCCGGAGGCTGTTAATCGGGATTGCCAGGGTAGCGGGCATTAACCCCAGCCGCGCTCGCGCAAGCAGCCCCGCCTGCAGGGATACCAGCCTGCTGCTGCAGGTTTTCCATGCAATGAATAATAACAGGCGCGGGTCCGGGCGGATGGCGGGCACACTGCGCACGAAAAGTTGCTATATATAGGGAAGCAGCAGAATGGTGTCAGGCAGACCCGGGGGAGGACCGGATTATGACCGACTCGAGGCAGCACGTCGATGCAGACACAGCAGCAGCACCAGCCAGCCGGCAACCCACAACCATGAGCAAGAGCATGCACGACGGCGTTGCCGTCTGGTGCGACTGTTGCTCCTGCGAGATGGAGCCCTACTGGGAGGAAGTCGCCAGAGAAATGGGGGCGGTATTCAGCGATCGCAAGGCGTGAAGCATTCAGGCGCCGGCTGCAATACCCGGCTGATTCGGACAAATGTGCGTTCACGGCGTACGGATATCCCAGCCGGGGGTTTTATTTCCGCGCGCTGCCGTGATTCAATACCGCACTCCTGAACCACGCAGTACGGACAACGCCTGTGGAAATCTCAGCGATCAGTACCACACCCTTTTCCGACCAGCGCCCGGGAACCTCCGGCCTGCGCAAAAAAGTCAGTGTTTTCCAGACGCCCCACTACCTGGAAAATTTTGTCCAGTCGATCTTCGATACCCGGACAGACCTCGTGGGCGGCACACTCGCCCTCGGCGGTGACGGCCGGTATTACAACCGGCAGGCAATTCAGACCATTATTCGCATGGCAGCGGCCAATGGCGTCGTCAGGATCATCGTCGGCCAGGGCGGCCTGCTGTCCACACCGGCGGCCTCCTGCGTTATCCGCAAATACAAGACCAACGGCGGCATCATTCTCTCCGCCAGCCATAATCCGGGCGGCCCCGACGGTGACTTCGGCATCAAGTTCAACACCGCCAACGGCGGGCCGGCCCCGGAACCGGTCACCGAGGCAATCTTCGCCCGCACCCTGGAGATAACCGGGTACCGGATCCTCGAAGCGGAAGAAATCGACCTGGATACCATTGGCAGCGTCACACTGGGCGAGACCCGCGTGGAAATCATCGACCCGGTAGCTGACTACGCTGCCCTGATGGAACAGTTGTTTGACTTCGAGCGCATCCGCCACCTGTTCAACGCCGGCGTATTCAGGATGCGTTTCGACGCCATGCATGCCATCACCGGTCCCTATGCGACCCGCATCCTGGAAGAAATGCTGGAAGCGGAGCCCGGCACTGTCATCAATGGCGAGCCGCTGGAAGATTTCGGCGGCGGCCACCCGGACCCCAACCTGGTGCATGCCCACGAAGTGGTCGGCCTGACCACGGGGCGCAACGCGGTCGACTTTGCCGCCGCCTCCGATGGCGACGGTGACCGCAACATGATCCTGGGACGCAATTTCTTCGTCACGCCCAGTGACAGCCTGGCGGTGATGGCCGCCAACGCCCACCATATCAAGGGGTATGCCGGCGGCATCCGCGGCGTGGCCCGCTCCATGCCAACCAGCCAGGCCGTCGACCGGGTGGCCGAGGCGCTTGGACTGGATTGCTACGAGACACCGACCGGCTGGAAATTCTTTGGCAACCTGCTGGACGCAAAGCGGATCACCCTCTGCGGCGAGGAAAGTTTCGGCACCGGCTCCGACCACGTCAGGGAGAAGGACGGCCTCTGGGCGGTGCTCTTCTGGCTGAACCTGCTGGCGGTACGAAAGATGTCCGTGCAGGCGATCGTGCAGGAACACTGGCGCAAATTCGGCCGCAACTACTACACCCGCTATGATTACGAAGAGATCGACACAGCGGCTGCCAATGGCCTGATGGAACATCTGCAGGCACGCCTCGGCGACCTGCCGGGCTCGGTAATGGACGGTTACACGGTCGACTACGCCGACAACTTCGCCTACACCGATCCCGTCGACGGCAGCGTCTCGGAAAACCAGGGCATCCGCATCGGTTTCACCGACGGGTCACGTATTGTGTTTCGGCTTTCCGGCACCGGGACCGCGGGTGCAACCTTGAGGCTCTATCTCGAGGCCTTCGAACCCGATCCGCAGCAGCAGCAGCGCGAAACTGCCGCGGTAATGCAGCCCCTGGTTGACATCGCCACAGGGCTGGCGGAAATCGAGCCCCGCACGGGACGCAGGGAGCCCAGCGTGATCACCTGATTCCCGGGGATAACGGGAGATTGCCGGCACTCAGTTTATGCGCGTTTCCCGAATGCCGACCGCAACGCCAGCTGCAGCAATCGCACCGCAGGACGGCGCTTCTGCCGACCGGGGTATGTCTGCCCTGCAGGCTGCGCTACTGCTGTAGCGGCAAGTGCAGGCGCGCTTCATGTCCGTTCTCCGGATGACTGACCGCGGCACCCGGCGGATCAGACATAGCGTTCCGGTGACTTGCCCTGCTTGATATCACAGGAAACTTTCAGTTCGGACAGCACAACAACCCCGCCTATCAACAGCAATGCCGCCAGGGGAAAGACATTTTCCATGAAGGATTCAGGGGAGAGAAACCTTTGCGTCCAGTTGGCATCCACTGCCGCACCGACAACCCCGAGTAACACCAATATAAAGAACAAAAGATTTGCCCTGAATAGACAACAACACTTGCGTTTTTCAGCCATGATGAGGCACCCATATCCTTAGCAAAGTTACAACGTCCTGAATCAACCGGTTCAGCCACGTCTGCGCCTGAACCCGGGGCCAGATTCCAGACCCGCAACACCATCCTATAGAGGTATATAAGTATGTCAACATATACTTATGCGACAGTTTGCCGCGCCGGCCATGTTTATTCCCGAACTGTGACAGTGATCTCATCCTGCAAATACCTGTTTATCACGGATGACCTGATTGGCAGGCAGATCCATCAGGCTTTGGCCTGCTGAATTTGCCTAACAGGCCGGCATCAGGAAACATATATTTGACACAGGCGCCCTTGCCAGCCCGGCAAGGCCGATTATCCAGACTCGAATGACACCTGCACTCGACTCGCCTGCCCTGCGTTGCTGGTTATCAATTCAGGAACGACTATAGTTGCAGCGCATTCATCAGCATGGGTGCAGTCACGACCACCCGGGTCGGTTCGTAAGGTATGCCGCACATCCAGTTCAATCTGGCAGGCGGGATACCCTGCCGGATTGGTAATGAAGACAGGTATTGCATTGGTGGTGCTGTTACCTGCCGGTTGCAGCACGACCACCGGGTTCCCTGACAACCGGGCACTTGTCGAACCAACGCACCCGGTTAACTGCACATCGATCGATGCCGTTTTCTCCTGCTTCGGTCAGAAGACAAACGGGAAGAAGCCGCTCAACAGGGCCCACCTTGGCGCGATATTGTTGCCCGGGTTCCCGCAAGCCGGCGTCACCCGTCTTTCAGTCAGGCTTGCGACTGACGCTCCCTCCGTCACCGCCTGGGCCGGAGGCGATCTTTATGAAACCCGGGCAATCCCGGCGGACAAACTGGAATGCAACGCTGCAACCTGGCGGTTGCAGAATGATGCGACGGACTGGCGCCCAATGGTGGACATGTACAGCCTTATGCTGGCGTCTGCCGGCGCTTATGACTATGAACGACGTTACTCGCAGGCCGCTGACGGGGCATTGATTGTTGAGGAAACCCGGCACTCGGTCGGCGTCATTTTCCTGATACCCGCCAGCCTCAGGGAAAAGGAGTGGTACCGGTTCCCCCCTGCCGGAACACCCGCTGGAGATAACGACCCTGCAGCACCGGGCGCTGTGCTGCAGGCGGGTTCGGGTTACACCCGCCTGCCGCCACCCGAGCACCTGGATCGAGGTGAATCCGGGAAAACAATGTACGCTTGTCTGGATCTTGCCTATGCAGGCGTTGCTAACCTCACATCAGGTGAGCAGACACTGCTGGAGGGTCATTCGACCCAGGCCTTGCTGGCTCAACACGACCCGCACGACAAACCCTTCCTCAATACCGAGTGGATAAATCGAAAGCAGGGGTATGTTCCTTCGACCGGGAAGGTCCGCTTGCGCAAGCCACACTGGCTCCAGCCCGGAGTTTCAGATCAGTAGGTACTTTGCCTGCTTGATGCCGGTTACAGCTGGCAGGGTGTGGCTGCCACCGAGTGAAAAGTATTGTCCTGCAGCAACACGGGCTTTGCCATCACCTATAATGCACCTGGTGCTCCAGACCCTGGGCATTTCAACAGGAGGAAACAGACATGTATCGCATCGCACTCACACTCATAGCCATTGCATTGGCGGGCTGCAACACGGCCCAGACGCGGGATGTCAACTCGCCGTTTTACAAAGTCCCCATTGGCTCGGAAATCATTCTGAATAAAGACCTGGATATCCCCGAAGGACAGGCACACATCAGTTTGCAGGACGGTATCCCGAACACAGGGGTTGGCAACTACAACGTGAGCTGCACATTCAATGTCAGAAACCTGGGACCCTCGACCATCAAGGCAGGCACCTTTACAGTCCGCGAAACCTCACCCGGACAGGAATGGGTATCACAACCCAACATCATGCGCTTCTACAGGCAGTTTCGCTTCACACCCGGCTCGCAGCCTGACGTCCTGAATTTTGTATGCCAGGACTGGGATGGTCCCATGCTGGGGCGGCCGATCTCGGTACCGGAAATGAGGAAGGCTGTTGGCGATTACGTGAGCTTCAAGTTTGCGCAATAGTGCGCCACGATCGTCGCGAACCGGCCGGCCGGCGGCACCATGCGCGTTGCAGCCGTCACGGCCGGTCACGCCTGCCTGTACGACTGGCACCTCAGGGCGCATCACCCAGCGGTGCTGCCGGCGAGTCCAGGTCAGTTGCTTCCCGGATAAACGTCACGACACCGTCAATTCCGAAGACCACCACCATGGGAAAGTCTCCCGGCATTTTGTATATCCAGTTTTCCCCGTCACGGGAAGCCGGCTCACCGCAGGCCTGCAGCAACTGCGCCCGGGTAATCCCCGGTGAAATGATATTGCCCTGACACGCCAGGGAACCGGCCAGCGCGGCAGGTGCCGCCGCGAGCAGAATAACAGGCAGGATGGTGCAGAATTTCAGTTTCATGGTTTTTCCCCTGTGATTGTCCCGACAAAAGCCAACCCGCACTGTTATTCCTGCGGCGTGGCAGCCGTGTCAGTGTCACCCTTGTTGAGATCGCGGTTGATCTCGTCGACTGCATTGTCCAGGGGCGAAAAAACCCGGTCGATAATGTCAGTCGGCTGATCCCCGGCCTGTCCCCCTGCGGGTGTGCCACCGCCAGCCTCCTCATCCGGGGGGGCTGCACCTTGACCGGCGTCAACGCCCGTCATCGAGGTACACGCGACCAGCAGACAGAACCCGGCGCTACAGGCCAGGGCAAAAAGTGCGGTACTGTAATGACGTTGCATGCCGTATTCCCGAAGTAACAAGGGTTTTCCCCGTTGCCTGCACGACCATATCCTGCCTGCTGACACGTATTCAGACCCGGCTCATTATAGAACCTGCCGGCAGATCGTATACAACGGGCGCTGTCAGACACATCGCTGGCGATTTGATCCGCCAGCCCGACAGCGTCCTCCGGCCCCTCCAGGACCCGCAGTTCCGGGCCCTCGATCTCCTGCAGGGTCTTGCCGGCGATGGTCTCGACGCGGCGTCGAAAGCGTGGACCGGCAAGCTACCGGCAAACCGCCTGCGTCCCGGGAGACTGCCCTTGCTGAGCCGGGCGGACCAGGTGACGCCCGGCAGCACCAGGCTCACCATGCCGTCGATTTCCGCCGTCGCCGTGCGCTCATCCTCGCGCAGCTTCAGCAGCCACGTATCACCGCGGTTCCTGCTACGCCTGGATTCCCGTCGGTCAGCTTGATCTCAAGCCTGCCGTTGGGGCGGGCGATTACCGGTTCACTCACCGTCATCGAACTCTGTGTATTTCAGGGCATTGCCGCGCGCCTTGTCCACCGGATATTTCTGTTCGTTGACAGCCAGCTTTGCTGCAACGGCCGCGTCGAGATCGATACCCAGCTTGTCTGCGAGCCGGACCAGGAAGATCTGGATATCGGCAACCTCCTGCGCCACTGCCGCCAGCTTGTCTGCAGGCAGTGCGGCGCTCTGTGCCTGCGTCAACCACTGGAAGTGTTCCAGCAGTTCGGCCACCTCCACGCTCAGTGCCATGGCGAGATTTTTCGGGGAGTGGAACTGGTCCCAGTCGCGCTCCGCGCAGAACGTCTGCAGGCGATGTTTGGTTTCTTCAAAGCTGTTCATATTCGTGGCTTTCCATGTGCATTGCCGGGGCCGGCCGGCAGACCAGATTCGTCGCGATAGTAGCATGATGCGAACCGCCCGATAGCAGGTTCCGTATGGATTATTCTCCTGTTGCGAGGATGCGCATAGGTCCCTGATCGCGGCTGTGAGCCGCGATGGAGATGCACGCCTGATGCAGGTTGCGGTCATGCAGACAGGAAACGGCAGGCGCTATACTGCGTGGTATGTTATGCACAGCCCGAAGATGACCCCGCCCATGCCGACAACCGCCCCATCGTCACCGCCGGCCCTGTCACGTCGGGACTTCCTGCTGTTCGGTGCCGCCAGCGCCCTGCTGGCCTGCACCGGCTGCAGCAGCAAGGGCGGGCAACCGCGTATCGGTCTGGCGCTGGGCGGCGGCGGTGCCAAGGGTCTGGCGCACATCCTCATACTGGAAGCGCTGGACGAACTGAATGTACGTCCGCACGTGATTGCAGGCAGCAGTATCGGGGCCATCATCGGCGCGCTGTACGCGGCAGGCCTGTCAGGCCGTGACATCCGCGCCCAGATCGAGCAGTTCTTCGTCGACGAGAAAGAAGCCAGGGAGCGCATTTTCGCCCTGCCGAAATCGCTGCGCTGGCTGGATTTCATCGACCCGGCCCTGGCGGGCGGCGGCCTGCTTTCCAGCGACGACTTCATCGAGTTTCTCGGGGAAATCCTGCCGACACGGCGATTTCGCAGGCTGCAGATTCCGCTCAAGGTGGTCACGGCGGAACTGCTTACCGGCCGCGAGGTGGTGATCGACGCCGGCGACCTGTTGCCGGCGCTGCAGGCCAGCATGGCGGTACCCGGCGTCTTCCCGCCCGTCGAAATCGACGGCC
>JASFOC010000058.1:0-9288 GCA_050116715.1 Gammaproteobacteria bacterium | reverse complement strand
CTACCGGCTGCTGGGGCTGGCACTGTTCGACGAACTGGTGAGTTCCGGCATTGCCACACCCGCTGCCGGCTGGAACACCGCGCGCCGCGAGGCGCTGGAAGCGTCTGTGATCGCCAGCCTCGACCCCAGGGACGAAGGCGGCGCCCTGCTGAACCTGGGCAAGGTACTGGAATGGGCCGGCAAGTTCGAGGAGGCCTACGACTCCTTCCAGCGGTCTCTCGAAATACTGGGGCCGAGCCCGATGCTCTACGATCGACTCGCGAGAACCGCGTATGCCCTGAAGAAATATGACGAGACCGTGCACTACCTGCAGGCGTCTCTGAAACTTGACCCCGGGATTCCCGGCGCGCATGCAAAGCTGGCAACTATTTTCGGGAAGCAGGGCAAAACGGATGAGGCCATCCGGCATGCCCGGGCTGAAATCGAGATCACACCTGACAACTATCTCGTACATGCCGGGCTTGCAAAGCTGCTTGAAAAGCAGGGTGATGAAAATGCCGCGATGGCGCATTATGAAAAAGCACTGCAGCTTAATCCGGAGTTTGAATTTGTACGGGTAAGGCTTGCATACCTGCTGCTCGGACAGAAACGCTATGAGGAAGCCCGGCTGCAGTGCGAAAAGGTACTGCGGGTCAACCCGCAACAATACCGTGCCCACACGGCGCTCGGACTGATCCTGAAACAACAGGGAGATTACCGCCAGGCCATCCAGCACTTCTCGGAAGCGCTGCGACTGGAACCGGGCGACAGCACCGCGCAGCAAAACCTGCAACAGCTTAGGGCACAGAATGTGAAATCCGGAACAAGATCATGAACCGGTCCGTATACTCCTGATTTCCATTCCCACCTTCCATGGTTCCGGTTTTAACCATTCTGGTGTCAGCTAAAAGGTAAACTACTGCTATCCAGAAGATGCAAGTTACCTGGGGAACGATGAGTTATGGACCGCCCTGCAGCGGCGACTACCCGGGTGATTCTGCCGGTTGCTGCCTTCGCTATCGCAACCTGTCCAGGCAACATGAACGCAACGCACCGCTTCAACTACCCGCCCGGTTCTTCTCCAGGGACGCGACGACATCCCGGAACATTTCCTCGTTATGCTCGCTGAGCTCCATGAGTGCACGGTGGGCATCAATCAGGGTGCGTGCCAGGGTCTCCTTGTCGGCATCTGCCTGTGGCAGCTCCCGTTCGGCGCCGGCGACCGGACCGGTATCCTCGACGATGTCGAAGACTTCATCCAGCGCCATGCTGGCCAGTACGGAGTTGATGTCAGTGCGGTTCGATACCAGGGTAACCCGCGGCGCCTCCAGCTCCTGCATACGCATGGCGATGCGGGCGAGCTGGCCGAGGTTGGTGCTGTCTATGCTGTCGGCTTGCGTGAGATCGATAACGAAACCCGCCGGTTTCGGCCCGGCAAAAACCCCTTCCAGGAAGCGGTTGATGGAAGGCGTCAGGGTGTAGCGGATATCCCCGATATAACGCAGCACATGAACGCCGTCATGGCTGGCATGCAGAACCTTGCCGTCAGCCATCACTGCGGTTCCTGCTCATTACCAGGAAGGCGATGTCATCCGGCAGGTGCTTGTCGGCCAGGACATCGAGACCGGCCGTCATTTCATCCACAACCTGATCCATTCCCGGCGTACCCATGAGCAGCGCCCTGTATTTCTTCAGCATGGCGTCTTCAGGCATCAGTTCCAGCACTCCGTCAGACACCAGCAGCAGCACACACGCCTCTGGCAGGTAGTGCTGCCACACCCTGTATTCGGCGTCTTCAAACAACCCGAGCGGCCTCCCCGGGCATTCGAGCGCCCTTACCTCATAGCCATCGTAGTGCAGGGGGTATGGAAACTGCCCCCCGTTGCTGTAGAGCATGCTGTTCCGCTCCAGGTCGATGACCCCGTAAAACAGGGTGAGGTGCTTGTCCAGCTTCTGGCGGCACAGTTCCCGGTTGAGACGCTGCAGGATTTGCTGCGGGTGCAGAATGCTGTCGTCAATTGACTGCCACAATGCATCGCGGTACTGGATCATCAGGGTCCTGAGCATCACGGTCACGAATGCCGAGGCCGCGCCATGCCCGGAGACATCGGCCATGTAGAAACCGACATGTCGATCATCGATGGTGAAGTAATCGACAAAGTCCCCGCTGAGATACATGGACGGGTACAGGCGGCGCCGGAAGGTGTAGTCGCCGAAGCTGCACCTGTCTCGCGGCAGCAACTGGAACTGTATCCTGCGCCCGGCCTCCTCATCCTCCTGGAGCTGCGTCAGGGTCTGGGTCAGTTCCCGGTTCAGCGTTTCCAGGTGTTCACGGTACTCCCGGTTCTGGCGCAGCAGTTCGGCATGCTCGATGACCCTGCGTACGGCACTTTCCAGCACCGCCATGTCCTGGATGGGCTTGGTGACATAATCCCAGGCACCGCGCTTGAGTGCCTGGACGGCATAATTGAGCAGACTGACGCCGGAGACCACGATAACCGGCGTTTCCGGAGACTCGGCGGTAATGGTGGACAGGATATCCAGACCATCCATGCCCGGAAGGCGCAGATCGCATAGCACCACGTCCGGATGTTCGCGCCGGAATATCTCCAGTCCTGCGGGACCGTCTTTGGCTTGCAGCATGGTGAAACCGCTGTCCTCGAGGTAGGCGACGATCCCGTCACGGATGGGCGACTCGTCCTCGATGGTAAGTATCCTGGCTGCTGCGGGCATCATTGTGTCCATGGTGGCCAGTTCCTGCCTGCCAGTGCCGACAACGTTTCCGCCAGCGGCTGCATATCCAGCAACGGCTTGGCAAAAAACACGTTTGCATCGATCCCCAGCGCGCGCAGGTCATCGGGGATACTGTAATCCGCCGAGCCGGTGTGGATGATGAACTTCAGGTCCGGGCAGATTGCATGCAGGGCGCGAATGGTGCTGTCACCGTTCATGCCGGGCAGCCGCATGTCCATGATGCACACGTCGAAGCGGGAATCACTGCGCACGATCTCGACGGCCTCTTCCCCGGAACCCGCGCTGTCCACCTGCATGCCTTCATCCTCCAGAAACACCCGCAACCCTGTGACGATCAGCGGCTCGTCATCCACCACCAGCACCCGCGCGCCCATCAGGCGGGTGCCCCCTGCAGCGGCAGGCGGATGCTGAAACAGGTGCCTTCCCCGGGGTTGGAAATAACGTCCATCGTACCCTTGTGCTGCTCGGTAATGATGTAATAGGACACGGAAAGCCCCAGTCCTGTCCCCACGCCCACTGCCTTGGTGGTAAAGAACGGTTCGAATACCCGGCGCCGTGTTTGTACGTCCATGCCGGGACCGTTGTCCTGCACCTCGATACGTCCGTAATCACCTTCCCTGCGGGTGCGCAGGATAATACGATGCGGCAGGGGCGTGCCACCCTCGGACATGGCCTGGGCGGCATTCTTGATCACGTTGAGCAGCACCTGTTCGATTTCCGTGTGGTCGCAAACCAGGGTTTCAAATTCCGGGTCAAAATCACGCACGATTTCGACCTGCTTGAAATCATACTTCTTCTTCAGATCATAGTCGCTGGCGGCCAGGCGCAATACAGTTTCCAGCATTTCCTCGACACGTGCAGGTTGAAAATCAGTGCTCGTGCCGCGACTGTAGGCCAGCATGTCCGCAACAATACGGGCAGCACGACTGGCAGACTGCTGGATGGCATTCACGAAGTCGAGGATGCCACGTTCTTCCAGGTAACGGTAAACCAGTCCCAGGTCAACGCCAAGCGCCGCGGCGGTTTGCCGGTTCGGTTCCAGGTCTGGTGAAAGCCGGCGCAGGATGTTCTGGCTGCTCTGCAGCACGCCACTCAGCGGATTGTTGATCTCGTGCGCCATACCGGCTGCGAGTCCACCGACTGACAGCATCTTTTCCGTCTGTACCATCATCTGCTCGATACGCACCCGGCTGGTGATGTCGTCGATCCGGATCACCGCGCCGGCTGTCCCGCTTGCCAGCAAGGGATAGACCATGATGTCAGCGTAGCGTGGTTCTCCATTGTGCTCTGTAATCACCCGCTCCGCATGCATTGGCGTATGGGTGCGGATCGCCTCCCTGATATTATCCAGCTGTGATTCGAGTTCGGGAAACAGTTGGCTGAAAGGCTGGCCGATTGCACTGCCGGTCGGCACTCCGGTGGCTTTCTCTGCACTCTGGTTCCATTCGGTGACCAGGCCGTTCTTGTCCACACCTGCCAGTATCGATGGCATGGAATCGATTATGTTCTTGAGATAGGTGCGCATGCGCTGCAGTTCCCTGTCGCTGCGGACCCGCGCGGAGATATCGACAACAGCACTCAGAATCAGCAATTCCTCGCCCGTTTCGACCGGACTCAGGCCAACCTCGACGGGAAACTCGCTGCCATCCTTGCGTAGTCCGAACAGATTCCGCCCAAGCCCCATGGCGCGGGCACGATGCTCGTCCCCGAAACTCTTGACGTATTCCGGGTGATGCTCGCGCAGGCGTTCCGGTATCAGCATCTGGACGGGTTTACCCAGCAACTCTTCCCGCCGGTAGCCAAAGTATTTTTCCGTACGTGAATTGACCAGTACGATCCGGCTGTCCAGGTTCACCATGATGATGGCATTGGGCGCCGACTCGACCACCAGCCGGAACAGCTGCTCCGCGCGTTTGCGCTCGCTGGTATCCTCGACTTCCCCCACCAGCATCAGCGGTTTGCCATCCGCGTTCCGGACCAGGCCGGCACGCACCCGACCCTCGATGGCGACACCGTCTTTGCGGATATAGCGTTTCTCCAGCTCGTAGCGGTCAATGTCACCGTGTATCAGGGACTGCAGGGTGTTCCTGGTTTCTTCACGATCGTCAGGATGGGTGATGTCCTCAATGGACATGCGGACAAGTTCTTCTGCTGAATAGCCGAGAATCTTGCAGAACGCCGGGTTGACGCTGCGCAGCCGGCCATCGAGCCCGGACGTCACGATGCCGATAGGTGCGTTTTCCAGTGTCAGGCGCAATTGTTCCTCGCGCTGCCTGAGCTGCTCCTGCGCCTGCTGCTTTAGCGTGATGTCCTCACCGGAACTCAGCGACGCGGTAATGTTGCCCGCATCGTCGTACAGGAGTGTGTTGTGCCACGCAATCAGCCGCTGTTCACCAGTCCCGGTTAAAACCGGGTTCTGGTTGTACTCGTGGATATCCCCCTCCCCCGACATCAGCCTCACAAACAGTGCCCTGATTTCCTCCCGGCTGTCTGCTGGAATGAAACTGTCGAACCAGTTCTTGCCGACGATGTCCTGCTCATTTACACCCAGCACATCGCAGCCTTTCCGGTTGATCAGACTGACCCGCTGATCGGCGCCGATGACCAGCATGATGACGCCTGCAACATCAAGATAACGCTGCGCCTTGTTTCTTTCCAGCCTGAGGTCCTGCTCATTCTGCTGGCGGTAGATCTCGCTGCCGACCCACTGTCCCATCAGCCGGAGAATTTCCACATCACTGGCGGTAAAATGATTTCCACGCGGGGTCGGACTGGAAAAGTTGAGCACTCCGTAGACCTTGCTGCCCGCAGCGACCGGGATCCCGAGATAGGCTTCCAGCTTGAATTGCCGGTAGCAGGGGTGGTTCTTCCAGTCAGAGCGCGCGGCATGCTCAAACCCGATGGGGCCATCGGCCCGTACCGTTTCACGACAATAGGTATTGCCGAGCTCGAACACGGTGCCGGGTACGATTGATTCGTCGGGAGATACGGCCTGTACGACCTCGTATCTGTCACCCTCGATGTGCGCGAGTATCCCGATCGGCATGTGGAATTGCCGGCAGCCGTTTACCAGCAGTGCCTTGAGTTTATCCTGAAACGGCAGTTTGTGTGCCGAGGTGATGTCATGCAGGGCATGCAGTATTCTCTCTATTTGCCTGCGCTCGTCGATTTCGAGTTTAAGCGCCTGCTCGGCCCGGTGGCGCTCGCGTATCTCCGATTCCAGCTGGGTGTTGATGACCGACAATTGCCGGGTGCGGCTGTCAACGCGCATTTCAAGCTGGTCACGGGATTCGCGCACCGCCTTTTCAGCCTTGCTGCGTTGCAGGTCAGCCCGCCGGATCAGCGCGGCCATGACGCCGCTGAACAGCAGGAACAACAGAAATATTGTGACTGCCTGGCGCTGCAGCATGCCTTTATGCGCGGCAAACAGGTTGGCATCAGGCAAATCGGCCAGTGTCCACAGGGAGCCTTTGACATCCGCCTTGAAACCGATGCGCGCCATCTCCACCGGACTCAGCTCGATTTCACCCTTCAAATCGGAACGTGTGCCTTCAGCCGTGACTTCAATAAGGCCGGGCCTGTCCCGGCGCAGCAGAATGAGCCTGTGGTCGTGCAACTGGCTGTTGGCAAGGATGCGCGACAGGACCAGCGGATTGAGACTGACAAAGAAAATCCCGCTGTCTCCAGCCGGGGTCTGCCAGTTGGCCATGATATCGAAGTGATAACCAACCGGATTGGGATGAATGAAAACCTTCTGATCTTCGCCTGCGGCAAAGTGATGGATGTCAGTCTGGCACAGGCTGGCAACCTTGCCCTCGATATCATCCAGCAGCACCTCACCCAGACTGTCGGTGATGGTATAGGCGAAGAAGTCGGGAAAATGGCGTTTAACCCTGTCCCTGAACTGCTCCTGCAGCATCTCGTTCTCCGGCTGCCTGGACAGGTCACTGATGATTTTTCCTTGACCTTCTACAAATAATTCAACGTGTTGTCGAACTTCCTTGATGTAGAGCTCTATCAGTCTTGCCGCCCCCCGGGTAGAGTGCTGCATCAGGGCCTGCTGACTGTCGAGATAGTTTTGGTAGCTTCTGTCCACATACCAGGACAGGAAGAAACCGATCAGGAGCAGTGTAAAAAGAATCAGAATCGAAGTGTAGTGTTTCACTATCGCTATGACTGTTGTTTCATGGCAACTGTATATTGGAAGTCAATTAGTTACAGGTGGCTTTCGGATCAGTATAGGCCATCGTGAAACGCGTTGGTCATCTGGATTTAATCCCCCGAATCCCCTGCTGCTCAGGGTTCCCCCGGCTGCCGGTATCCTGCAAGGAAACCATTCTACCGGGAAAAACACTTTTAACTGCAGGGTTTTCAGGACGACCTCAGCTGCTATAAATACAGTTAGCCCGGACGCTGGTACTGCAGCAAGCTGCGAAACATCGATACTGAGGCCGCATGACTGCGAGATAGGGGAAGCAGTCTGCCACTCCAGGCCAACTGGCGGGACAGGCAGCGGCACATGCAGAGGTGAACTGCCTGCAACCACGTCATGGCGAGTGCGCACATCTGACAGTGTGAATGCAGTACTCATAATAATCACAACGACCAGCACATGCTGGTCGAACAGTGTTGCGCTTTTCGGGAAACAAAGGAGGAGAGTCGATGAAGGAACCCGGTCAATTACACGCCGTTGCCAGCGACGGATCATTAACCATCAGCATCAATGGCCCGATGGATCTGCTGCTCACCTTGCCGCTGCGGGAATATTGCCACAATTCCGGTGCAGCCTACCGCAGCTATATCGTCGACTTCCAGCATGTGGGTATCGTGCGTGATTCCGGTCTTGCACTACTGCTCATGCTGAAGCGTTGGGCGAACCGTGCCGGTGCCAGCTTGTCGGTGATCAATGGCAACCGCGACCTGATGCGGCGCTGTTTCTCACTGGGAATAGGGCCGGCGGCCTGAACACACCCGGGCGGCAGGACCACGCGTCATACCGCCCGGGATTTCAGCAGGCGGGCTGCCGGTTATTTCAGGGCCGGGTAGCCGCGACGGCTGCTGCAGGCATTGCACTGCTCCGCTGCTGCCGGCGGGTAAACTGCTCACCGATGAACAGATCATCGTTGACGACCAGCACATCCTGCAGCCAGCGTGTTGAAACCTTGCAGGCCTCGGAGTACGGCGGCTCCTTGCAGACCTCGATGCTGCCGTCTGCCAGCAAGTCGAAATGCAGACCCGGCAATGGCCGCACCTTGATGCCGTCCGGTGGCCGCGTGTAATCCATGATGGTCGATCCATTCAGGTGCAGCAGGTCCAGCAGGAGCGCGGGAATTTCATAGACGGCGACATCACCGGTCTTCACCGGACCGCGCGTGCCATCGATGATGATCAGCGGCGTGCTCACATAGAACCTGAACATATCGTCCGAGAAATCACTGCGTTTCGCTGCAAGCACACCGGAATCAACATAGCCCGCGAAGTTCTCGCCCATGAATGGCAGGTGATCGCCGAACAGCACGATAATGCCGTCGGGGTCCTGCGCCTGCAGTTTCTCAATGAATACCATCAGCTCGAGTGTCTTGTAGTACATCGTGTTGGCATACGTGCTGACTTCCTCGACAGCGGAAGTGGCCGTGATTTTTCCGGGACGGGCAGCATTCAGCGGATAATTCCAGTGCCCGAAATAGGTCACGATGTAATCCAGCAGCGGCTGCCCGGCATCGACCTGACCTGATATTTTTTCCAGTACCTGCCGGTACAGCGAGGCATCGGAAAGGAAATTCCGGTTCATGTCGTCGAGCTGGAAATCCGGCTTCGACCAGTAGGTCTGGAAACCCATGCGCCGGTAGGCATTGACCCGGTTCCAGAACACCGGGACGTTGGGATGCGATGCCACGGTGCGATAGCCCTGCCCGGCCAGCAGGTGCGGCAGACAGGGCACGTCGTTGAGGAACTGGCGTTCAAACTTGACGTTATCCTCGACCACCGGGAAACCGCAGAGGATCTCGAACTCGGCGTTCGCGGTATATCCGCCGAATACCGGGCTCAAGGCATGCGCATACCCGGTGCGTTTCCAGAGCCGGCGGAACGCGGGCGCCAGCGGGTCCTGGTTGTAGCCGGCCTTTTTCAGCAGCGCCGCGTCCCAGAACGACTCGAGCAGGACGATGTGCACATTACGCGGCGAGAAGTTGCCGGGCGCCGCGATCCTTGCCGCTGAATTCGCCAGCAGATTTTGCGCGGCGGACTTCGCCAGGTCCCGGTCAGGCGGTACGTGGGCATCGGCAAAATAGCGTGCGCCTTCCTGCAGGCTGTATAGCGTGGCACCGCGATGCAGGTAGTTGGAACGCTGGTCCCACACCGAATGGCCGAAGTGCCGGTCCAGCGGCTGCAGGATAGCCGCAGGTTTGTATAACAGGGTCATGCCAAACAGGATGACGAGCATGCATGCCAGGTAGGCACTCCAGTGGCGCAGGCTCAAATTGAACAGCAGCAGTGCGGCAATCGCCGCCAGCGGCACTGCTGCGGCAACAAAGTGCCAGCCGTCCAGCACCAGCA
>JASFOC010000057.1:0-9311 GCA_050116715.1 Gammaproteobacteria bacterium | reverse complement strand
ACTCCAGGTCGAGGAACAGCGCCGAGAGGAAGGTGACTGACATCACCATGGCCTCGGTACGGCTCGCCCGCAGGATCTTCCTGATGTGGTGGAAGTCTACCAGGCCCCATGCGACCAGTAGCAACACGCCCGCCATGGCGGCATTCGGCAGATAGGCGGCCAGGGGTGCCACCAGCAGGACGATGCCCATCAGCAGCACGCCGGCCATGACGGCGGCAAGCGGTGTCTTTGCCCCGGCCTCATAATTCAGTCCGCTGCGGTTGAATGAACCGGTGGCCACATAGCCGGAGAAGAACCCCCCGACGATATTAGACAACCCCTGGCCGATAAACTCCTGGTTGCCATCGATATGCTGGCCGGCCCGGATGGCAATGGAGCGTGCGATGGAGACCGCTTCGGTCAGGGCAAACAGCGTCACCGCCAGAGCGGCAGGCGCCAGACTGCGAATGGTGGCGAGATCGAAATCCGGCATGGAGAGCGGCGGCAGTTGGCTGGGGAGGGCGCCAACGGTTGCGATTCCGTGCGCGTCGGCACCGAGCAATACCGAGATCAGGCTGCCGACGAGCATCGCCCCGATCATGTAGGGGAAACGCGGCAGAAACCGCTTCAGGGCAATGCCCGTCGCCAGGGTGGCCGCCCCTACCGTCAGCACATAGGGATTGATGGCATCGGCATGGACGAACAGCGCATGCAGGGTTTCGACCGGGCCGATCCCCCGGGGCAGCGCCACGCCAAAGAAGTTCTTCAACTGGCTGGCGGCAATCAGCACGGCGGCACCGGCGGTGAACCCCACCACCACCGAGTGGGAGATGAAGTTCACCAGTGTGCCCAGACGGGCCAGGCCCATGAACAGCTGGATGGCACCCACCATCAGCGTCAGGGTCAGCGCAAGCTGTACGTACTGGGCGCTGCCGGGTTCGGCCAATACGCTCAGGGAAGAAAACAGCACGATCGAGGCCGCCGTGGTGGGGCCGGAGACGAGATGCCAGGAGGAGCCAAACAGGGCGGCGACTATCGCCGGGACCATGCCGGCATAGAGCCCGTACTCGGGCGGCATACCGGCGATGGTGGCGAAGGCGACGCCCTGCGGCAGCACCACGATGGCACCGGTCAGCGCGGCCACCAGATCGTCCCTCAGGGAGGTACGATTAACGCGTGGCAGCCAGCGGAGAAAGGGCAACAGACGGCGCATGGCCGCTGCTCCGCCCTGATCCAAGAGGGGAAGAGAGAGTCCTGGGTTGTGAAGATTCATAGGGTTACCGGGTGAAAAACTGATGGAAAATTTCGGGTTCGGTTCCTGCCTCGGGAACAGGGGTGCTACAGACTGCCGCCGTCGAGCACGCGGGGTGCCTCGGATTCCTCAGGCTCCTTCTCCGGTTCGGCACCGGGGAAGCTGCCACCATCGCCCAGCAGCCGCGCATCGGATACCTGTGAATTCAGAGGTGTCACGCCCTGGAATTTTTTTATCCGTTCGGCCAGGGCAAGGACCATGACAAAAGCGATGGCCAGTACAATGAGGAGGCCGGGGCTGTGCTCGAAGAGTGCGATGAGGCCGGCGGCCGCAAGGGATAGATACTTTACGGTTCGCCACACGGTGCTGTGACCTTCAAAAGGCAGGGTTGGTGTAGGGATGTGTTGCATGGTTAGCTCCAGGTAAATAGCTTGAATTCAGGGATTCCCGGAGCATAGCGAATCGCCCGTCAAGGAAACGCAAAGCTAACGTTAAGCCAGCGTTAAATGTCTTTCGGGTCAATAGGCTGGACGCGTTTACTCCCGCCTTGCAGAGGCAATTGACAGCGGGCCGTCCGGAGGGAACGTACGCCTGCAGGGAGCAGGCGGGGCCGGGAAGCATCGAGAAACCGGCCCGGGCCATGCAGGAAGTCAGGGCGCCAACAGCAGGCGCCCCAGGCGACGCAGGACACAGCTGCCGGTGCGGCAGGGCGATACGGCAGCAATCGCCGTGCGGAATCCGGGAAGATGCTGTTTTATCCCGGGTCGGCACCGGCAACCCGGGGCACGGCACCGCTCCGGGCAAGGCTCAAGAGAACCCGCGATTCAAAGCCCGTCCCGCGCCGGGTCCGCGGTCTGCCCGGGGGAACCGGAAAATATCAGGCGGGCGACGGTGCCGCCGCCCGGCCGGTTGGCGAGGCTGATCTGCCAGCCCTGGCGCTGGCACAAGCGCTGCACCAGGGACAGACCCAGCCCGGCGCCCTTGCTGTCACCGCCGCGGACATAGGGACGGAAGAGTTGCTGGATTTCGGGGGTCTGCAGGCCCTGTCCCGTATCTTCCACCTGGATTGCCCCGGATTCGAGCGTGATCCGGATCTCGCCGGAATCGGTAAACGTCATGGCATTGCGCAGGAGATTGCCGATGGTCATGGCAAGCACCGCGTGATCCGCGGCCACCTTGGGTGGCGCGACCACACTCACGTTCAATGTCACCGGTTTGTCGTGCAACAGCTGGCGATGCCGAGATACCAGCTCATCCACCACCGCCACCACATCACATTCCCCTGTATCCTGCGCCGGGGATTCCTGCTCTCTGGCCAGCGCGAGCAGTGCCCCGGAGATCTCACCCATCTCCGCCACGGCGCGATCGATACGGGCGATTCGCAGCCGGTTTTTCCGGTCGATGTCGGGATCGGCCATCAGCAGGTCCGTCGCACCCTGGATGACCGCCAAAGGAGTACGCAATTCATGACTGATATCGCCCGTGAAAAGGCGTTCACGTTCGATGAAGTCGTGCAAACGCAGCAGGTAACTGTCGAAATCAGCGGCAAGCCGCTGGATTTCCAACCAGGGAAACTGCTTCGCGAGAGGGGGCGGCGCCTCCTCCTCGGGGTGACGTTCCGAAACCCGCCTGATCAGTTCAGTGACCGGCGCAATCGTGCGGCCAGCCAGCCAGCGACCGGCAAACGCCGAGACCAGCGTGATCAATAAAACGCTACCTGCCAGCATCAGCAGAAATCCCTGCTCACGCCGCTTCAAGGCGCTGACATCATAGAGCACCGCGAAGTGCTGCTCGCCGACCCTGCGCACGGCGGCCCGATAGGGGACGCCTTCCAGCACCAGACGGTGGCGTCCAGGGCTGAGTTCGGTTACCGCTTTCGGAACCTGCGTGCTGTTGCCATCCGGGGGAATGACAAAGGCCCTGATGGTGGCCGTCCTTTCCGGCAAGGAGTATGGATTGCGTTCGCGGCGTACCACATAGTCATCGAGTTCCGCGGTCAGTGTTTCATCAATCAGCCGCCTCTCCAGGTCCTGGGATGCCAGGTAGATGATCGTGGCCAGGGCCAGACTCACCACGCCGGCGAAGATCGCCAGGGTCACCGCGACACGGTTTCGCAGGCTGCGCCTAACCGGCATGCTTCAACTTCCTGCCGCGGAGGCAGCCGCAGTGCCGCTTAACGGTCATCCGGGCCCGCCAGCTGGTAGCCGATGCCGCGCAGCGTATGCACCAGCGGTACTGCACTGCCCCGGTCCACTGCACTGCGCAGTGCGTGCATGTGCGCACGCAGCGCATCGCTGTCCGGTGGATCATCTCCCCAGACGGTATGCTCCAGCTCCTCACGGCGAACCACACCGGGCGAGCGGCGCATCAGAAGTTCCAGTATCCGCATCGGGATCGGGCCAAGGTCGATTCGGCGGCCGGCGCGTTCGATCCTCAGGCGGTCCAGATCGAAGCTCAGGTCAGCTACGGTCAACCTTGTTTGCGTGCGCTTGCCCCGCCCTCGCCGTACCAGTGCGGTGATTCGTGCCGCCAGTTCCGGCAAGGCAAAGGGCTTCACGAGGTAGTCGTCTGCACCGCATTCGAAGCCTTTCAGCTTGTCGCTCAGGGTATCTCTTGCGGTGAGCATCAGGATGGGTGTATCAAATTCCTCGCTGCGCAGCGTGGCACAGACTTCCAGGCCATCCATGCCGGGCAGCATCAGATCCAGGACGATGACGTCGTAGCGATACTCCCGGGTAAAACGCAGTCCGGTCAATCCATTGTAGGCGAGATCCACCGAATGGCCTTGAGCCTCGAAAAAATCGCTCAGGTTCCCGAGCAGGTCAGGATTGTCTTCGATGATAAGCAGGTGCATGCATGAATAGATCTTATCTGAAACCGGAGCAGCCGGAAAAAAGGGGCAAGCGGCTATTCTATGCCTTTTCCGGCAGCTGGCCCACAGCTGCGTCGGGCATCGCGGGCATGCGCCAGGCAGCTGATCCGCAGGCATTGCGAGAAAGCCGGGATGCCGGTGCCGGAGCAATCCGGTCTGTTTGCCGGCGTGGATACAGCAGGCAGTAAAGACATTGAGAATGCTGATCGAATCCAGGTGCGTTAGGCAGCCACACAGGATCGCCGACAGGGCCGATTTCATGTGGACGTCTGAAGCCGGCAGGCAGGTTCAATCCGTGAGCGCAACACTTCATCTTTTCACAACGACATGGGCTGTGAGCGATGCGCTATCAAACACCGGAATCTTACACAGCCGTCCCGCAGGCCGCGTCGTGGCATTACTGGCAAAGGAGTGAAACGCTTCACTCGATTGCACGGTTACTTGACCTTCATCACGGGCAGACAGTTGCAGTACATTGCAGGCTGATCCGGTTACCGTGGTTGTTTATGCGATCAGGGTTATCCGCAAGGCACAGCCGATCGTACCTTACGCCCGGGCTCACAAGGTTCTGGAGGCTCGCTACCGGATACAGCGCTGGTAGCGAGCGAATCTACCAACACATAGCCCGGCCATGGCCGGAACTGCCAGCTGAAACACTGGCCCATCGCAGTGACAGAGCAGGGAAAACACTAACAAGCTGAATTTATGGAGCCGGCGAGAGGATTCGAACCCCCGACATCCTCATTACAAGTGAGGCGCTCTACCAACTGAGCTACGCCGGCCTGCTGCCCCTGTGGACAAGGCGCCCTATTCTAGAGAAATGCCGGGCGAGCTGCAATTCAGTGACAGGCGGCAGTCTGTCGTTTCAACCCGGGATGGTCCTGCAGGATGGTATCAAGAACATCTGCTGCGGACATTTGTGTATCGATATCCAGCCAGTATTCGGTTGACGTCTGGTAGCGTGCCTCCAGGATCGGGTCCAGCCCGAGTCCGCGGGTTTGCTCGAGGCGTGTTTCAGCCCGGGATATCTCATTGAACGTACCCAGCGAAACGAAATTACCCTTGCCGATATAGTATTCCCTGTCCCTGTTTTCCTCGAGCTTTTTCACGGCCTGCAGCACCTGCTCACGCTTCATCCCGGGCAGGTATACCCAGAAACCATTGGGCTTTTGTACCTCGGCAGCACGTCGTTTCACCTTCAGCCCTTGCTCATCCAGTAGCTTCACAACTGCCTGCAGCTCCTCCTCCGCGAGGAATGGCCCGATCGTCTGGCAGCTGAGGGCAAGACCTGCACCGGGCGGCTGTGAATCGGTGAGCGCGTTCAGCCCGGAAACCTCCTTGGTCTGCTGCTGTTGTTTCTCCAGTTCCTGCAGCGTCACCAGGGGCGTGACATTGGCGGGCAAGGTCGGCAGTTCACGCACAGTCTCGCCCGCTTTCCGGTCAAGATGAATATTCCAGCCCAGGTAGACAACGTTTGCCAGCACCAGTAGATAAACAAGATATTTCATCACGCTTCTCCCGCAAGCATGGCAATGCCCTGCAGAACCAGATCCGGTTGATGCTGCACGTCACCTTGCAGCAAGGGTAAAATCCTTCCGGCATCCCCGCCGGTCATCACGATATCGATGCCTACCCGCTGCTCAGCACGCATATCTGCGACACTGCGCTCGATTGCGGCAACCAGCATATAGACGGCGCCGCTATAGATAGCTGCCGCTGTGGTATCAGCCAGCGGCGTTGCTGCCGGCGGTTTTCCCGACAGCCGCAACTGTGCAGTATTCTGCAGCAGCAGCTGCTGCAGCATCTCGATACCGGGGAGGATCAACCCGCCACGATGTTCGCCGCCGGCAGTAACCAAATCCAGGGTGACAGCAGTCCCGCAGTCCACGACACACACGGCTCCCGGATATCCGTGGTGTGCGGCCACTACTGCAGCCCAGCGGTCGATTCCCAGGGTTTCCGGGTCGGTATAGGCGTTGCTCACACCACAGGCGCTTGCCATCGAACGCAGAAACACCGGCTGAACCTGCCAGTGACCCCGAAACCAGGCAAATAGTGCAGCTTCCGTATCATTGTCCGCAACGCTGGCGATCAGCACCTTCTCTGCTGGTTGCAGCCGCGACCAGGCAGCTTCTGCCAGCGCCCCGATGTTTCCTGCACGGTGCATAAAACGCCCTGATGCGTCCAGTCTGCCACTCGACTCACAGGCCCACTTGACCGCCGTATTGCCAACATCAAGCAACAGGTTCATGAGGTAATGCGCAGGCTGACCTCACCGGAGGTAAACCGCCGGCGCCCGCTTGCCGTCTCTACCAGCAGCGCCCCCCCGGCATCGATACCACAGGCCGTGCCATTGATAACTTCATTGGGTAACTGCAAGGCAACCGGGCGGCCATGCGCCATGTCGTAGTGTTGCCATTCATCCATGAACGGCTGCAACCCCTGCGCCTCGAACTCTGCTACCGCCGGCAGCAGCTGGTCAAGCAGGCAGGCAGCCAGCCGGTTCCTGGAGATATCTTGCTGGCCGGTCAGGGTACTCAGATCCGTCCACGGCTGATCAATGCCTGCTGCAGCTGCATGTGGCATGCGCACATTCACACCTACGCCGATGACTACAGCACAGGGTCCCGTTGATTCACCCACGACATCAATCAGGATGCCTGCCAGTTTCGCCTTGTTCACCAGGATGTCGTTCGGCCATTTCAAACCCGCAGCATCAACACCGAAGCAGCGCAGGCCGCGCATCACCGCAATACCGGTGACCAGACTGAGGCCGCCCAGAGCCATCGCACCGCCCGAGACTCGCCACAGCAGGGAAAAATACAGGTTAGCTGCGAATGGCGAGACCCATGCGCGACCGCGCCGGCCACGCCCGCCGCGCTGCCGCTCTGCGAGACAGACCGATCCCGCAGGTGCGCCCTGCAGCGCCCGGGTCCGCAGGTGATTGTTGGTGGAATCGATGTCCAGCAGCACTTCGACGGTGTCCAGCCCCGCCCTGGTTGCTGGTGCAGCCGCGAGATGAATCAGATCCCGGTCAAGCAGTTCGACAGCAGCGGGCAGGCGGTAACCCCTGCCATGCAGGGTTTGCAGATCAACGCCCGCCTCGCGCAGGGCCTTGACCTGCTTCCAGACAGCCATCCGGCTCACGCCCAGCGCCTGGCCCAGCGCCTCACCGGAGTGATATTCCCCGTCAGAAAGAAGTTGCAACAACCGCCTGCGTGACTGCATGGAGCAAGAGCTTAACAGACCCGCGACCGGCTTTAACAGCAATGCCCGCAGCCGCAGGCATGACCGGCCGGGTGTACCGGTTTATCGGCGCACAGCGCGCCCTTTACCCTGGATTTAGCAGGGACAGGCCTGCATACCGGTATTGCGAAAATGGTCAGCATGAAACTCTACCTGAGGTATGCAGGCGGGCCTTCGTCCGTGACTACCTGCACACCGGACGTTTGCCCTGCTGCCTGGCCCGGGATTGCAATTGCAGCGCAACCGGCATGTGCGCGTTCAGGTCGCTGATGCGGGTGCTGTGGGAAGGATGCGTGGACAGAAATTCGGGGGGTTGACCGCCGCCGGCACGGCCCATGTTGATCCAGAGCCGGGTGCTCTCCCGCGGGTCGAAACCTGCCCTGGCCATGAGATCGAGCCCGAGGATGTCGGCCTCGCTTTCCTGAATACGCGAGTAAGGCATCAACACGCCGTATTGCGCCCCTACACCCAGCAACCCCATAAGCGTCTGGCCGGTGCCAGACTGCGGGTTGGCTATCGCACTGATAAGACTCAAACCCTGCTCTACGGCAAACTTCTGGGAAACCCGTTCATTGGAATGCCGTGCGAGTACATGCGCGACTTCATGCCCGATAACGGTAGCCAGCTGATCCTGGTTCTCCGCGACCTTCAGCAGTCCGGTGTAGACGCCGATTTTCCCGCCCGGCAGGGCGAAGGCGTTGGCGTCGGAATCATTGAAAACCACCACCTCCCAGTTGCCGCTGACTTCACGGGTGATGGCCTGTGCCACGCACTGCACATAGCGATTGGTGGCTGTGCTGTGATCGACCCTGGTCTCCTGCTTGATGGTGGTGAATGCCTGCAAACCCATCTGGTTTATCTCGCTCTCCGGCATCAGCACCAGCTGGGAACGCCCGGTCGGTGAAGTGGCACAACCTGCCAGCAGCACGAAGGCTGTGAGCAGAACAAAAAGGCGTATAAACATGGCGGTCCTCCTTGAATACTGGTCAGGCGAGACCGGCCTCAGCTGCAACTCACGCCTGTGCCGCCCAGCCCGCAATAGCCACCGGGGTTTTTCGCAAGATACTGCTGGTGATAGGCCTCGGCATAATAAAACTCGGGCGCTTCCAAGATTTCCGTTGTAATCACACCCAGGTTGCTGGCCGCAAGACACGCCTGGTAGCGGTCCCTTGAAGCCAGCGCTGCCACCCGCTGCGCCTCCCCGCTACAATAAATACCGGAACGGTACTGCGTGCCTCTGTCATTGCCCTGGCGCATCCCCTGGGTCGGATCATGCCCTTCCCAGAAAACCCGCAGCAACGCATCGTAGCTGATCACAGCCGGATCAAACACCACCAGCACCACCTCGTTGTGCCCGGTCATGCCAGTACAGACTTCCTTGTAGGTAGGATTGGGGGTATAGCCCCCGGCATAGCCAACGGCAGAGGAATAGACCCCGGGGAGCTGCCAGAATTTCCGCTCAGCACCCCAGAAACAGCCCATTCCAAACATGGCGGTCTCCATGCCCACCGGGAACGGTGGTAGCAGAGAATGGCCATTCACGTAGTGACGCTCGGGCACCGGCATTTTCTCGCTGCGCCCCGGAAGCGCCTCTGCCGGGTCAGGTAATGTCGTCATTTTATCCAATCCAAACATACTCAACTCCTGTGCTGCGGGGTTGCGTGATTTAACCGCAGTACGCCTTCGCTGCAGCCTTCACAAAGGTAATCCTGAAGTCACATTCCCCTGCCCATGTCGCGCTTGAAACAGAACAACCCGGCTACCAGGTGGCGGCCGACGGTCATCCTGCCGTCATCAGGCCAGCTGCCGGCAGGCAGCATCGACAGCGGGTCGCCGGAAGCGAGGCAGGAACGCGCGCTGCCGAATACCTTCATGTCGGGATCGTGGCCTGCGGGACTGGCCTGGATGACCGGAAAACCCTGGCTTTCATCTGGGCAGGATGCACGCGACGGCATGATCCTG
>JASFOC010000056.1:0-9378 GCA_050116715.1 Gammaproteobacteria bacterium | reverse complement strand
CCAAGGCTTGCCAGGATGCGATGGCTGGATTCGTAAAACACCAGGGTTGCCGTAGCCTCCTGCAGCTGCTGCAGGCACTGGCGTCGCGCTGACTGCTTCGCAGGCAGGAAACCCTCAAAGATGAAACGGTCAGTGGGCAGACCGGCGACCGACAGTGCGGCCGTCAGGGCCGAGGGTCCGGGAACGGGCACCACCTGCAGCCCCGCCTCACGTACCCTGCGCACCAGGTGGAAGCCCGGGTCGCTGATCAACGGGGTCCCTGCATCCGAGACCAGGGCAATGTCCGCACCGGACGCCAGTCGGCGGAGCAACCCGCTGGTGGCAGTGCGCTCGTTATGCTCGTGCAAGGCCAGCATCGGGGTAGCGATACCGTAATGCATCAGCAGCTTCCGGCTGTGCCGGGTGTCTTCCGCCGCGATCAGCGACACCGATTGCAGCACCTGCAGCGCACGCCGGGTAATGTCCAGCAGGTTACCGATAGGGGTTGCAACCACATAGAGGACACCGGCGTTGTTGTTGCTGGAATTCATGATGCGTCCATCCTAGCAAATATTCATGCACACATACGCTGCACCTGCTTTTAAGGTGGACGTGCAAACGGGTTTTCAGTAGAGTCACCGCAACCCGTTGTCGTAACCATAATCCATGCAGATTGCCGTCCCCGAACCTGAACGTATGCCCGGCGCCGTCACACCGAAGCTGCTGGCAGCGCTGCTGGCTGCAGTCCTGCTGATCGGCTGCAGTGGCGGGATCAAAACCGGCGTTCCGGCAGCCGATGATCGTCTGCAAATGCAGGCCGTTGCCCTGGAGGCGGCAGGCAACTACCAGGACGCTGCACAGGTCTACCTGCAGGCTGCAGCCACGACCTCTCCGCCGGAACAATATCACCTGCAATTACAGGCAGCCGCAATCCTGATCCGCGGTGGTGACCTGCTGCGTGCACAGAGCCTGCTGGATGCCATCCCGAAATCCACACTGGATGTGACAGACAGCCAGCGCTACACCCTCAACCAGGCAGCAATCGCCATCGCCGAGCAACGCCCCGACAGCGCCCTGGCACTGCTCGACAGCGTACCGGTCAGCGGACCGAATATCGCCGGGTATCGCCGGCTGCGCGCCGAAGCCTATGCACAGAAATCCGAGTACCTCTCAAGTGCAAGGGAACGGATCCAGCTGGGCAAGCAGTTACATGATCCGGAGCAGCAGCTGGAAAACGATTCGCAATTGTGGGAAACGCTCAACAACCTCACCGATGCCGAGTTGCAGCAATACCGCAGCGCGCCACCACCGGACACCCTCAGCGGCTGGCTGGAGTTGATGGAACTGACGCGCCTGTACCTGCAGCAACCGGACACCCTGGCGGATGTCGTTCCACACTGGCAGCAACGCTATCCGGGTCACCCCGCCAGCCGCGCATTTGTTGCCAAGCTGCTGGACACCATGCGTCAGGCCGGCGAGCCGCCTGCCAGCATCGCCCTGCTGCTGCCACTTAACGGCAAACTGGCCAGCGCCGCCAGTGCCGTGCGTGATGGCCTGCTTGCAGCTTACTACGACACGCCGGCGTCCGGGATACAGCCGCAACTGCATATCTACGACAGCGGTGACCTGCCGGAGACCGCCCTGGCAAGTTACCAGCAGGCTGTTGCCGACGGTGCAAAATTCGTAATCGGGCCGTTACGCAAGGAAGCGGTTGAAGCCGTACTGCGCCAGCCGCTGTTACCGGTACCGGTGCTGGCCCTGAACCAGGTCGAGACAAGCCTGCCGGACACCACGGGGCGCTTCCAGTTCGGGCTGGCACCCGAGGACGAGGCACGCGAAGCGGCCCGGCACGCATGGCGGGATGGGCACATCCGCAGCATCGCCCTGCTGCCGGATACCGAGTGGGGAGAACGGGTGTATGCGGCATTTGCCACAGAATGGCAGTCGCTTGGCGGGGTAGTCCTGGAAAGCCGGCGCTATGAACCCGACAAGGCGGACCATAGCAATGTCATCAGCAGCATGCTGAACCTTGATAACAGCAAGGCCCGTCACCGCCAGCTCTCCGCACACCTGGGGCGCCAGCTGGACTTCGAGCCGCGCCGCCGCCAGGACGTGGACATCGTTTTCCTGGTAGCGTCACCCGCCCAGGCACGCCTGATTCGCCCGCAACTGAGTTTTTTCCGGGCCAGCAATGTTCCGGTCTATGCCACTTCCCGGGTCTACGATGGTACCCCCAATGCGTCCATGGATGCCGACATGAACGGCATCACCTTTTGCGACATGCCCTGGGTACTGGAAAGTGGCAGCAACTGGAAACATCTGCAGCAGGGTATTGACGAATACTGGGGCGAGAATGCAAAGCGCAATCCACGCCTGTATGCACTCGGCATCGACGCCTGGCGCATCGTCCCCTACCTGGGAGAACTCGGTGGCAGCATGTTCGGCGCCTACCACGGTGTTACCGGCAACCTCACCCTGGACAACCATGGCGTCATCAACCGCGGCCTGCGTTGTGCGCGCTTCAGCAACGGTGTACCGGTCCTGCTGGAATCCGGCAATGACAGCGCCGCGGATGCCAGGCCGGCAGCATTCTGAACATGGATACGGGCACACGCGGCAGACATGCCGAAACCCTGGCATGGGAATATCTGCAGACCCGCGGACTGCGTCTGTTGCAGCGCAACTATCGCAGCCGCCGCGGGGAAATCGACCTGGTGCTGCAGGACCAGGACAGCCTGGTGTTCGTCGAGGTGCGCTACCGCCGCGAGTCCCGCTTCGGGTCGGGCGCGGAAAGCGTCGACCGGCACAAGCAGTCAAGACTCATCGCCTGCGCACAACACTACATGCAGGCCTTTCCCAAAATGGCGCGCCAGCCGTGCCGCTTTGATGTCGTATCTGTGAGCGGCCCCGGCAACTCGATCGAGTGGATTCGTGATGCCTTCGGTGCGGACGGGTAAGCCATGAAACCCGTCGACCCGGCCACACGAATCAGGCAGCATTTCGAGGCCAGCATCAGGGTCAAGCAGGCCGCCATGCAGGCACTTGCACCCCGCATCGCGATGGCTGCAGACACCCTGCTCTCTGCGCTGCATGCAGGCGGGAAAATCCTGAGTTGCGGCAATGGCGGCTCGGCCGGTGATTCCCAGCATTTCTCCTCGGAGATGCTGAACCGGTTCGAGCTGGAGCGTCCCGGCCTGCCGGCGATCGCACTGACAACCGACACCTCGACACTGACGTCTATCGCCAATGACTACGACTACAGCCAGGTATTCTCCCGGCAGGTGTTTGCCCTCGGTAACAGCGGTGATGTACTGCTGGCCATCAGCACCAGCGGCAATTCAGCAAACGTACTGGCCGCAGTCGCCGCCGCCCACGACAGGGATATGCGTATCATCGCACTTACCGGCGGCAGCGGCGGCCGTATCCGTGACATGCTGACGACGCGGGATGTCGAGATTTGTGTGCCGGCCGTATCCACGGCCCGCATCCAGGAGGTCCACTTGCTGGTGATACACTGCCTGTGTGATCTGGTTGACCAAAACATTGCATCACAGGAGACCTGAACCCATGAAGCCAATCAATGCCCTGCTTGTCGTTTTACTCACTTCCAGCCTGCTCTACGGGTGTGCTGCCGCGGTAGTCGGCGGCGCGGCGACCGGCGCAACCGCCGTGCATGACCGCCGCACAGTGGGCACCTTCATTGACGACGAAGGCATCGAGCTCAAGGCACGTATGGCCATCTTTGACGACAAGGAGCTCAACAGCCGGATCCACATCAATATCATCAGCATCAACGGGGTGGTCCTGCTGGTTGGTCAGGCACCGACCGAAGCGGATCGCCTGAAAGCGGCGGAAATTGTCTCGACTGTTCCCAAGGTACGCCTGATTCACAACGAAATGACTGTTGCCGCGCCGAATTCCTACATGACCCGCAGCAGCGACGCCCTGATCACCGCCAAGGTCAAGGCCAAGCTGTTTACCGTCAAGGGGCACGACTACTTCGATCCGACACGCGTCAAGGTCGTTACCGAAAACGGCATCGTCTATCTGATGGGTATCCTGACACACAAAGAGGCAGATTCCGTCACCGACGCTGCCCGCCAGGTCGGCGGCGTGCAGAAGATCGTCAAGCTGTTCGAATACCTCGATTAGCCAGCGGCAGCCCGCCCGTGATCTCGCGGCCGGGCTGCTTTCCCTGCAACAGCAAAACAAACCGCTTTGCGCGAACCCGGGCGCAATGCGCCTGTAAATGCACCCGGCCTGAACCGCAACAGCGGGGGCTCCGGATTTTGTTATGATCCCCGCCCATGGATACATTATTCAGTTCACTCGATTACCATGACCCCATCTGGATTGCGGTGGCCTTTGCACTGGGCATGGCCGCACTGCAGGTCGGCCTGCCGCCGCTGGTCGGTTTTCTGCTGGCCGGTTTTGCGCTTAACTGGGCAGGTGCGGAAGGCGGCGAGTTCCTGAACGAGATCGCCGACCTGGGCGTGACACTGCTGCTGTTTTCCATCGGCCTGAAACTGCAGATTGGCAAGCTGCTGAAACCCCAGGTCTGGGGGGTTGCGCTGGCGCACATGGCCATCATGGTCTCGCTGGTAACCGCGCTGCTGCTGTCGCTCACCCTGTTGCCACTGGCCATGTTTGCCGAGTTCGGCATGCAGCAGGCGCTGCTGGTCGGCTTTGCACTGAGTTTTTCCAGCACCGTGTTCGCGGTGAAGGTCCTGGAAGAAAAGAGTGCCATGAGTTCACGCCATGGCCAACTGGCCATTGGCATCCTGATCATGCAGGACATCGCCGCCGTGGTTTTCCTGGCGATATCCGCCGGCAAGATTCCTTCACCCTGGGCAGTCGGCCTGCTATTACTGATCCCGGCCCGGCGCCTGTTGCTGATGCTGCTGCAACGTGCCGGGCATGGGGAACTGTTGATACTGTACGGATTCGTACTGGCTCTCGGCGGTGCTGCGCTGTTCGAAATCGTCGGAATCAAGGGCGACTTCGGCGCCCTGGCTCTTGGACTGCTGCTGTCGGGACATGCCAAGACCAATGAACTCGCCAAGGCCCTGCTCAATTTCAAGGAACTGTTCCTGATCGGCTTCTTCCTCGACATCGGCCTGACCGGGCTGCCCGGGCTCGACATGCTGCCTGTCCTGCTGGTGCTGCTGGCGCTGCTGCCGGTAAAAACGGCGATCTATTTCTGGCTGGCGGCACGCCTGCGGCTGCGCACGCGCACCGCGACACTGACTGCACTGCATCTCGCCAATTACAGTGAGTTCGGGCTGATCGTCGGTGCCATTGCCATCAAGCATGGCTGGCTGGGCAACGAGTGGCTGGTCCTGATCGCCGTTGCCCTCTCCTGTTCGTTCATCCTGTCTGCCCCGCCGAACAGCAAGGCGGATGTCCTCTATGCACGCTATCGCAACTGGCTGCGGCGTTTTGAAAGTCCTCAGCGTCTCCCCGAGGATGCAACCGTCAGCCTGGCGGGCGTGAAAGTCATCATACTTGGAATGGGCAGGATCGGTACCGGCGCCTATGATTATCTGACAACCACCTGCGGCGACACCCTGATGGGTATCGATTCCGATGCCAGCATCGTTGCGCGCCACCAGGCCGAGGGGCGCCGGGTCATCCTGGGCGACGCGACCAACCCGGATTTCACCAGCCGCATAGAACGTGAGTCCGGCAATATCGAGCTGATGCTTGTCACCCTGAGCAATCACAGGGCCAACCTGGATGCCATCACACTGCTGCAGCAGAAAAAATTCCGGGGCAAGATCGCCGCAACCGCAATTTATCCCGACCAGGTACAGGACCTGGCGGCTATCGGCGTGGAGAGCTACTACGTGTTTGCCGAGGCCGGATCAGGGTTTGCACAACATGCCTGGGAGCGCTTCCGGGACACTGCCGATGCCTTGCCGGGGGCTGCCTCACAAAGTCCTCAAACGGAGAACTGACCGGTTTCGCCAGCCCTTCACCTGCATGCTGGAAGATGACGTGAACTCGCCGGGGTACAGTTAAACGCCGGCGTAGGTAATCTCCACAATATCCCTGTTCACAACAACCTGATAGGTTGTATGTGTCGTCACTGCTTTTTTTGCACTTCGTGCATTTTTTTCACAGTGACGTTTCATTTGGCGGCGACCTTCGGGTCGCTGCTTTTCATTCTGTCGCAGGATCCAGGCCCGGTTTTCCGGACTGCCGCCTCATTCTCGCGGTGCCTTTGCTGATGTCCGTTAAACCCTGCCAGGACCGGAGCCTCAATTTGTCGCGTCAGCAACATCGACCAGGAAATTAATCTCACAGCGGATACCACCGGGAATGGCATGATCAGGATTGTCGAGTTCCAGGCGCACGCCGAAGGTGTTGCTGGCCGCGTCGATTACCTTGTCTACAACCACCACGCCGGTTGTCTGTTTCTCTCCTCCCCGGATCCGCGGAGTCACCTCCCCCGTTGTGCCGACATTTATCAGTCCGTACATTTCCTCGGGAAGAATCACCTCTACATTCAAGGGATCCACCTCGGCGATTGTCATGATTGAATGCTCTTCAACAGACTCCCCGGGATCCAGGTGAACGTCCACCACCACGCCGTCTATCAGGCTCTTTATTGTGCGGCGCGCCAGTATTCCCTCGGCACGCGCCTTCTCCAGCTGTGCCAGCGCAAGATTCTCCCTGGCCTCCTGCAATTCCGCCCGGGCAAGTATCAGGTCGGTATCTGCCTTGTCTTTTTCATGGAAAGGAATGGCCTTCTTGTCGAAAAGCGTGTCGATCCGGCCTTTCTGCGCCTTCAGGTAGGCAACCCTGGCCTGCTGTGATTTTACACCGGACTCCATGCCTGCGCGGGCACGGGCAATATCCACAGCGACCTTTTCAACGTTCGATTCCAGCCGGGCAAGCTCCTGTCCCTTCTCGATAGAGTCGCCACGCCGGACAAAGATTTCTTCGATAACGCCTTCTTCACGTGTTGTAACATCAACCACTGCATTCGGTTCAATCAGGCAATCGTATCCTGAATAGTCCTCAGCCGCGGCCGGCACGAGCCAGGTCCCGGTCAACGCCATCAGACAGCCACCCGTAACCACCTTGTATATTCTTCCCATTGTTGTCTCCATAGCTACTCGGTACGCCCGCTGAAAGCGAGCATATCACCAAGGTTATCATCCAGTTTAAGCAACTCACGCCGTATCCTGCTGTGGTGTCGCTCGGCAGCATACTGGGCAAAGCCGGCAACCGGTTTGCACAGCCAAAGCGGCAATGGCTTCCCGCCTTTACCCAGCCGGCTGAAAAAACCGCAGAGCGATTCTCCGAAATATTCCTTCACGAGGTCATCTTCAAGCGACATGATGGTCTGGAAACTGCCAGGATCACCCTGCCTGCCACCACGACCGGATAACTGCCTGTCAATGCGCCGTGCCTCATGCCTTGACGTTGCCAGCACATACAGCCCGCCCCCGCGGGCAACCTCTGGCGCAAGACGAATGTCGGTCCCGCGACCTGCCATATTGGTCGCAACAGTGATCCTGCCGGGTTGCCCCGCCTGTGCAATAATCTGTGCCTCCTCCTGGTCCTGCCGTGCATTCAGTACACGGTGAGGCAAGCCGGCCGCCGTCAGCAACCTGCCCAGATGTTCGGAATCTGCTACCGAGCGCGTACCAACCAGAACCGGGCGCTGCTGCGCATGCAGCTTGCGTAAAGTGTCAATAATGCCGGCCCACTTGTCAGCGGCGGTCAGATACACCTTGTCCGGGACAGACTGGCGTTGCACCGGGCGGTTGGTGGGAATTGCGACCACATTGAGACGGTACACCGACCAGAGTTCACCGGTAATTTCACGCGCAGTACCCGTCATGCCGGCAAGCCGCAAATACCGCCGGAAGAACCGCTGGTAACTGATGCGCGCCAGTGTCTCCTGTCGCCCGCTGATTGCACACCTCTCCTTGGTTTCGATCATCTGGTGCAACCCGCGCTCCCAGGCGCGATCCGGCATTACGCGGCCGGTATATTCATCGATGATCTGGATCTTGCCGTCCTTGACCAGGTAATGTACGTCTGCATGGTAGAGGTGCAGCGCCGCCAGGGCCTGCTGCAGCAGTTCATTCCGGCGCTTGGCCCCGGCCCACAGCCCCCCGATGCCTCTTGTCTGATGCAGGATGCTGGCCTTGCCAAAATCGGTAAGATCGATGTGTTTGTCACGTGCCTTCTGTGTGAAATCGCGTCCGGGTCGTAATCCGCGCGCGATCCTGATGGCCTCTCTGTAGGTGTGTTCCTCCTGGGCAGCATTACCCTTGCTGGAAATAATCAACGGTGTCCGCGCCTCGTCGACCAGTACACTGTCCGCTTCATCGACAATTGCAAAACACAGGCCGCGCATCAGCAGGCGACTGGTTCGGGGTCGCTCACTGTAAAGTCCTTCAAGCTGCATATGCAGACGCCGGCTTTCCTGTCCAAGCAGCAGGCGATCCTTGAGATAATCGAATACCAGCTGCTTGTTGGTACAGTAGGTGACATCACAGGCATAGGCGGCACGGCGTTGTTCCAGGCCCATGCCTTCCGTTATGGTACCGACCGTCAAACCCAGCGCATGATAGACGGGCCCCATCCAGTGGGCGTCGCGCGCCACCAGAAAGTCGTTCACAGTCACGATATGCACTGGGATACCCGCCAGCGCGGCAGTGCAGGCCGGCAAGGTGGCCGTCATGGTCTTGCCCTCGCCCGTCTCCATCTCGGCAATCATGCCGTTCAGCATGACGCGGCCACCGAATAACTGGACATCATGATGGCGCATTCCCAGACACCGGGAGGCAAACTCCCTGATCAGCCCGAATGACTCGGCCACCAGCTCGTCCCTGAGTCCTTCACTGTAGAGGCGCTGCCTGAGCCGCGTGACACGGGCATCCAGCCCGGCTGCATCGAGTCTGTCCATGGCTTCGGACGACTTGTTGACCGCGTCGACAAAGTCCATGTAACGGTGGCTGCGGCCGTGAACATGCTGGCGCAGCGTGCCGACGATGCGCGCGGCTGTCCGGTCCAGCCAGCCATCGCGGATGTCTTCTCGCTGGGGATATTCGCCCACTGCAATTCCGGGGCGCAGCATCGCTGCACTAGCCGACATGGCGCAGCCTCTCTGCCACTGAACGAGTGCCGGTGTCAGACACTGAATCGCCTCAGGAACAGCTGTCGCAGAGAGCGGTACAGTTGCAGACCTGCCGGCATGTAACCCAGATCAAAACGCACATACATCCGCTGTCCCAGAAATGCAGTCCGGGCCTCCGGCGGCAAGCCGATATCAATCTCGAAAACGCGTTCCAGCGTGGTGACACCCTCTTCACCCCTGGGGTCAATCGCGATTCGCCCCCCGCCCATCGCCCCCAGGGCTGCGGTAGGTAACCGGCTGGT
>JASFOC010000055.1:0-9484 GCA_050116715.1 Gammaproteobacteria bacterium | reverse complement strand
TCAACGCCGCTCGGCCCCAGTGGCGAGAGCAGGTTATATAGCAACGGTTCAATCGTGTTATGCACGCCGAACCCCTTCAGCACCGAGAAACTCACTGCCAGCAACGGCACGATCGACAACAGGGTCGTATAAACCAGACTCATGGCCCGCAGATTCAACTGGCCGCCGAGTAACTCCCTGGCAAGCACATAAAGGACTCGCGTCATGAATACGGCAAGCCGCCGTATTCCGCTCAGCTGGCGCAGGTCTTCATCCCAGACAAAGGAAATGAGCGGAGACAGCCATTTTTGTATCGTCAAAATCATGCTTCCAAACCACCAGGTTGTCTCACCAGGGCAGCAATCCCTGCTGGCGCAGCCCGATCGGGCCCGCGACGAACTGCAGTGTCACAACTTCCCTGACATGCATCATACCCGCAACCAGCAGCGTTTCCAAAGCCACTGATACCTATGATTTTTTCTACAGTTTCCTGGTATGCGGCGCACACTGATCCATCTAAAGTTAGCACGTGGCAAGCCGATAGGCTGGCATAAACCAGCAGCGGGGCCCGGACAGATCTAATGAGCGATAACACAGGATCCAAACAACGTTTACTGATAGTCGATGACTCCAAGGTAATCCGGGTAACTGCCCGCAAGATCCTGCGTGACCACTTTGAAACCATCGAGGCTGTCGACGGGGAAAACGCCTGGGAAGTACTCAACAATGAAGGTCCATTCTGCCTGGTAGTCTCCGACCTGACCATGCCAAATCTCGATGGATTCGGGCTGCTGGAGAGGATCAGGAACTCCCGGCACCCGGATATTCAGGACATCCCCGTCATTATCATTACCGGGGCAAATGATTCAGAAACCACCAAGGTCAGGGCCTCGCAAGCCGGTGCAACCGACTTCATAGGCAAGCCGTTTGATTCTGTGCATTTGCTGGCACGCACCCAGGCGCATGCCAGCGCACGTGCCGTAACCCAGGCATTGCAACAGGAAACATTCTCGCTTGAAGAACAGGCCACGACCGACACGCTGTCCGGCTTGCCCAACGAAATTGCCTTCATGGATCGTGGCTATCAGCATCTTTCATATGCGATACGTCACAAGACCGCGCTGGCAATTTTTCTGGTGGAGATCGATGACTACCCGGAACTGGTCCGTCAGCATGGCAAGTCAGTCAATGAAACAATAATCAGGTCAGTCGCCCAAAAGCTGCATGCCGAGGTTCGCCAGGAGGACATGGTGGCCCGTACCGGAACGGCACGTTTCGGCCTGTTGATGCCCGGCATCAACATGGCCGAGGTCCACAACTTCTCGGAACGACTCAACAAAAGCATCAGCACCAGCCCGGTAAAACAGGGTAAAGACCGCATCAATCTAACGATCAGCATCGGCGTGGCAACTCCCGACATTCGTCGCGATACACGACTTGATGACCTGCTTGCAGTCGCCGCGCGGCGCCTCACGCTCGCCAGGTCACAGGGAGGCAACCAGACGGTCTTTACCGATTCAACCGGGGATGCCATTGAGATCCATGCCCCCGATTTTGCAGACCAGGCAGCATCGCCGTTCGAATCTGTCATGGAACTGGTAGCCGGGGCCAGCATGCGGGAATCAGAAGCGGGTATCAGACTGCAACTCGAGCCACAGGAAATGTCGGCTGATGAACCACCGGCTATCGAGTGTCGTGAAGTGCCGGATACCGAGCCGCTGCCCGGCAGATTTGCTGGACCGGTTCCGGGTAGCGAGGGTGCTGCCTATGCCGCGGTGGAGGTGGAAAATGGCATGCGAGGCAGGACTCCATTCAAGGGTCTGACTGTTCAGGAGCCGGCCGTTTCGCAGGGCAAGGCCGTCTTTGCAATCGACGACAGTGAAACCGGGCTTGACGAGACCATCGTCATCACGGCGCCGTTTGGCGCTTACTTCCCGGAAACCCATGAAAACACAGCAGATTCACAATCGAAGCATGGATCCAGCAGGGCTGCCGATGCGCCCCCCGCGACGACACCATCGCAACCGGCCAAGCCCGGGGATGCTGCGGCGGAAAGCGTTGAACACGAACAGGCAGGTGCAGACAAGCCTGAAAATCAGGCGACGCAGACAGAAACCCCACGGCGTCGCGGCTTTTTCAGGCGCCTGCTGGGGGCATTTTCTCACCGTTAGGCAGACACAGGCAGGCATAACCTATCGCCCTCGCCCGCCCGGGGATATTTCCACAACGGCTTCAACCCAACCTCGACAGACCGGCATGTTTGTCAGACGGGCCAGCGCGAATATAATCAGGCTACTGCAAAATGCCTGTTATCGGGCCCCTGTCCTGGAGCCAGTCCATGCCATCATTTGACATTGTTTCGGAAGTCGACCTGCATGAGGTGAGCAATGCGGTTGACCAGACAAATCGTGAAGTCGGGACGCGGTTTGATTTCAAGGGTTCCGATGCAGGAGCCGTGCAAAACCAGGAAAGCCTGACCCTGCATGCGGACAATGAATTCCAGGTACGGCAGGTACTGGATATCCTGCACCTGAAAATGGCAAAACGCGGAATTGATATTGCTGCATTGAAGGAAGAACCCATCCACACCAGCGGCAACAAGGCCAGCATGGCTATCACGGTACGTCAGGGTATAGACCAGGACACGGCGCGGGAGCTGGTAAAAAAAATCAAGGCGGCCCGAATCAAGGTCCAGACCAGCATCCAGGGTGACAAGGTGCGTGTCAGCGGCAAGAAAAGAGACGATTTACAACGCATAATCAGTGAGTTGCGAGAATATTCCTGCGATTTGCCGTTACAGTTCATCAACTTCCGCGATTGAGCTGATTCCATGCCGTGCAAGGCCCCGGGCACTACGGGAATCGGCCAGGTAGCGCATTTTTGTCACCAGCTCTGCCCCTGTGTTCAGACTTTTCCAAAATTAGACTAGAATAGCCGACCATACATTCACAGGCCTTACGACCAATCCAATGACCCAACCGACCCAGGCGCAACCCCAGAACATGGTTGCCAGAAAAAGCAGTTACAATTACGAAGAACTGCTTGAATGCGGCCACGCCAGAATGTTTGGCCAGGGGAATGCCCAGCTGCCACTGCCACCGATGCTGATGATCGACCGCATCACGCATATCAGCAGCGAAGGCGGCAAGTATGGCAAGGGGCAGATCATCGCCGAGCTGGATGTCACCCCACAACTATGGTTTTTTTCCTGTCATTTCGAAGGTGACCCGGTAATGCCCGGCTGCCTTGGCCTGGACGCCATGTGGCAACTGGTCGGCTTCTATCTTGGTTGGGCCGGAAGTCCCGGGCGCGGCCGTGCACTGGGTTCCGGTGAGGTGAAATTCACCGGTCAGGTAACCCCCAAAAATTCACTGATTACCTACCGCATAGATATGAAACGCGTAATCCAGCGCAAGCTCAATATGGGAATCGCGGATGGCTGCATGCATGTCGACGGCCGTGAAATCTATAATGCGAGCGGCCTGCGAGTAGGTCTGTTTACCTCAACAGAAAGCTTCTAGGAAATTCACCATGCGTCGAGTTGTCATTACCGGTATCGGTATTGTCTCCAGTATTGGAAACAACAAGAAGGAAGTGATCAGTTCCCTGCGCGAGGGACGGTCAGGCATCGAGTATGTTCCGGAATACAAGGAGCTTGGCTTCCGCAGCCAGGTCGCCGGTACGGTTAACCTGAATCCGGAAGAACTGATTGACCGCAAGCTGTACCGCTTCATGGGCGACAGCGCCGCCTATAACTACATCGCAATGCAGGAAGCTGTTGATGACTCCGGCCTGAGTGAGGACATGGTGTCCAGCGAACGCACCGGCCTGATAGCGGGTTCCGGCGGAGCCTCCACCCAGAACGTCGCGCTTGCCGTCGACACCCTGCGCGAAAAAGGCATTCGCCGGGTCGGCCCCTACATGGTGCCGCGCACCATGTCGAGCACCAATTCCGCCTGCCTGGCAACGCCGTTCAAGATCCGGGGCGTGAATTACTCTATCAGTTCCGCCTGCTCAACCAGCGCCCACTGCATCGGCAATGCATCGGAACTCATTCAGTTCGGCAAACAGGATATTGTCTTTGCAGGGGGCGGCGAAGAATTACACTGGACGCTGACACTGATGTTTGATGCCATGGGTGCGCTATCGTCCAAATATAACGACGCACCGGAAACCGCCTCGCGCCCCTACGATGCCACCCGTGACGGTTTCGTGATTGCCGGCGGCGGCGGCATGGTAGTGCTCGAAGAGCTCGAACACGCGCGCGCGCGCGGGGCGAAGATATACGCCGAACTGGTCGGTTACGGAGCGACCTCGGATGGGTATGACATGGTGCAGCCTTCCGGAGAAGGCGCCGTGCGCTGTATGCAACAGGCCATGTCGACCGTGCGGGACCCCATCGACTACATCAATGCTCACGGCACCAGCACGCCGGTTGGCGACATGCGTGAACTGGAAGCAGTGCGCAAAGTATTCGGTGCAGATATTCCAAGGATCAACTCGACAAAATCACTTTCCGGGCATTCACTGGGTGCTGCCGGGGTGCATGAGGCCATCTTTTCACTATTGATGATGCAAGAGGATTTCCTGTGTGCCTCGGCCAACATCAACGAGCTCGACCCTGCCGGCACTGATTTTCCGATCATCCGCGAGCGCATCGATAATGCCGGCATCAACGTGATGATGTCGAACAGCTTCGGGTTTGGCGGAACCAACGCAACACTGGTATTGAAGCGCTGGCAGGACAACTAGCCCGGGGTACCAAGGCAAGATACGCGATTACTTGTAGATGCGCGGACGGCGTGATTCGCGCCAGCGCTGGAAGGTTGCATGGTCCCGGTAACCCTCGTCCAGAACATACTCCAGCACGTTGCGCAAACGGTAAAACTGCACCACTGAATCCACGCGTATGACCTCCTCCCCGTTCGGAGCGAAGATGATCAGCGTCGGCGTATAGAACAGCCCCAGCTGGTCGGCCCAGCGCCTTGCCGTGGTGCGTTCACCTGACGGTGTCACCACTGGGGTATCTTCCCAGAAAGACAGCTGCACACTTTCCATCTGCTCCATCAGTTTCCTGATCTCGGGGTCGGCCAGGGGCCCGGTATGCAACACATCGCAGGCATGGCAGTTGCCCTGCTCGAAAAAAACCGCCAGCGGCCGTTCTGCCGGGATTCGGCTTCTGTCCAGCATGTAAGGTCCCGGCATGAAAAAAGCTTCATCACTGAGGTCCCCAGGCTCGAAAACCAGCGGCACACCGGCCCGTGCCAGGAAGTCCCGGTATCTTTCTTTCGCATAATGCCGGTCCGCAACGTATTCCAGCGCGGCCCGGAACCGGTAAGGCGGGTAGTAGCCGCGCAGGCGTAAAACCTCGTTGCCATCAAGGTCAAAAAATATGACCGAAGGGGTAAAATTGGTCTTTTCCTGCACCGCATAGCCGGACTCGTCATATTCATGGCCCGAGGTGTCGATCACCTGGCGATGACCGTGGATATCGATACCGATGACATCGAAGTGCTGCCGAATGTAGGCCTGGATGTCCTCCCTGGCGAGATCTTTCTCCAGGAATTGCTGGCAATAGGCACAGTATTTCTGTCCGAAATAGACCATGATTCCTGCCTTGCCTGCTGCCCTGGCCTCCGCAATATCCTCAGCCAGGTCGAGAAAACTCAGCTTGAACCAGTCAGGAAATTCCAGCGGCGCCTCCAGCGGCTGGTCATCGAACACAGGGAATTCATCATCTTCTTCAGTCACGGCAGCAGCTGCAACGCAAGCCATGCCGCACAACAGCATCAATGTTTTGACCAGAAGCACAAACCGGGTTACTGACATATTCCTGTACCCCCCGACCGGTATCTCCGGCGACTTGTCAGCTGTGGAGCGGCCTCACTCCGGGTGATAACCCGCATAACTGCTCTCTGTTTCCCACAATGTCACATCGGTGACGGGGTATCCCTGCCCCACGAGGTAGTCAAAAATCATCCGTGCAATCACTTCGGCCGTCGGGTTTTCTTCGGTGATCCTGACTCGTTCACCGGCTTCCTGCAGCAATGGCAACACCGGATCGTCCCTGTGGAGCAGGAGCGTATGGTCAATTTCGCGATCGAGCCACGCCCAGACCAGTTGCTTGACTTCACTGAAATCCATCACCATCCCGCGCGCATCGAGCTCACTACTCTCCAGGGTAATCACCGCGCGTGCGTTGTGGCCATGCAGATGCTGGCACTTGCCCTGGTAATTCAGCAGGCGGTGGCCGTAACAGAAGGAAACAGATTTCGATACACGGTACATTTACATTGCTCGTTATCATATGGTTATGACACAGACTTGACCCGGCACCTGCGTTTCCGTTGCTAAACGGAAAATTTCGTTAAGCATTACCCTGCGCCAGGATCATTCTATGAGGCCTACCCAAGAATGGCTATACATATTACAGCTGATGTAACTAGAATGTGTCCTATGTTAATGAATCTGCTGGTATTGACAAACTCCTGATGGCCGGCATGCCCACGTGGACCATCCTGGGTGGTGGTTACCAGTCTTACCTGAAAGGAGACTATACGGCAGCCTATGATGAATGGTTGCCGCTGGCGGAGCTGGGGGATGCCGAGGCGCAATTCAACCTCGGGGTCCTCTACGATGAAGGCGCCGGCGTTGAGCGCGACCTGGCTACCGCGGCTGACTGGTACCGCAAGGCTGCCACGCAGGGATTCATCGATGCCCAGACCAACCTCGGCATCATGTACTACCACGGGCTCGGTGTTGACCGCGACCACGAACTGGCAGCCCACTGGTTCCGGCTGGCGGCCGACCAGGGTGACGCGGAGGCACGGGATTATCTGCAACGCATTCAGAATGCCGGGTAACCGGATGACCGAGCAGCTTTTTCAGGCACCTGAAGCAGAACCGGCAGGGACCAGCCATCCCGGGGGGCACTGTTCATGATCGAGGCAACAGGCAAACAAAGCGATATCCAGCTGCCGAAAATCGAATATCCCCAGCCCGGCAGCATCGCGCAACCCGACTATGCGCCAGGCGAGCGCAGCAGTCTCATCGCGGAAATCAAGCACCTCCTGAGTGAAAAGGACGCCGTACTGGTCGCCCACTACTACACCGATGCAGACCTGCAGATGATTGCCGACGAGACCGGCGGCACAGTATCGGATTCGCTGGAGATGGCTCGCTTCGGCAACCAGCACCCAGCCAGTACGCTGGTTGTCGCCGGGGTGCGCTTCATGGGGGAAACGGCCAAGATCCTCAATCCGGAAAAACGGGTATTGATGCCGACCCTGGCAGCCGAATGTTCCCTGGACCTTGGCTGCCCCCCGGCGCTGTTCATCCCGTTCTGTGACGCCCACCCGGAGCGTACCGTCGTCGTCTATGCCAACACCTGCGCGGCCGTAAAGGCGCGGGCCGACTGGGTCGTCACTTCCAGCATCGCCGTCGATGTCGTCAATCACCTCAAGGAGCAGGGTGAAAAGATACTCTGGGCACCTGACCGCTACCTGGGCAGCTACGTACAGCGCGTTACCGGCGCAGACATGCTGCTCTGGCAGGCCAGTTGCGTCGTGCATGAACGTTTCAAGGCCGAGGCACTGGCAAATCTCGCCCGTCACTATCCCGATGCCGCCATCCTGGTCCATCCGGAGTCGCCGGAATCCGTCATCAGCCAGGCCGACGTGGTGGGATCAACCACGCAGTTGATCAAGGCAACGCAACAGCTACCCAACAAACGTTTCATCGTCGCGACGGACAACGGCATCTTCTACAAGATGCAACAGGCCGCCCCCGACAAGATCTTCATGGAGGCCCCGTCAGCCGGCGAGGGCGCCACCTGTGAAAGCTGCGCGCACTGCCCGTGGATGGCCATGAACCACCTGCGCAACCTGCGCGATGTCCTGAGAACCGGTGACAATGAGATACATGTTCCCGAAGAAATCCGCAAACGGGCACTGCGCTCGACCCAGCGCATGGTCGATTTCGTCAACCTGAAGCGCAACATTGACTAGCCGGTGCAACACGGGTGCAGCACCTGCAGACGCCCTGACGAACGAAAGTCATCGCCCTGATAACCGCGCTGACTAGCCCCGGATGAAACAGGCAGGCAGCAGAATTAATTGCATACGACCTGGCCTGCTGACACTGCTGCTGTTGCTCAGCGCCTGTGACCGCCCTGCTGACCCGGTCGGCGGCGGCACCCCCTCCGCGACGGCATTCGGCCCGCAACAACTGGGGATCGTCGTCAATGATGCCGATCTGTCAAGCCGGCGCATTGCTGAATACTATGTAAACCGGCGCGCGATCCCGGCCGCCAACGTCATTCACGTGAGTTTCGGGCCCGGCAAGAAAGTCATGCGGCCGGAAGACTTCCGGATTCTCAAAGACGAGGTCGACAGGCAGACGCCCGCGGCGGTGCAGGCCTATGCCCTCACCTGGACAGTGCCCTACCGGGTCGGCTGCATGTCCATAACAACCGCATTCGCTGCGGGCTTCGACGCGGATTTCTGCGCGCTGGGCTGCGAACCCACCCGCCAGAGTCCTTATTTCAACAGCAGCAGCCGCAGGCCATACGACGATTTCGGCTGGCGGCCCGCGATCATGCTTGCAGGCATGCAAGTCAGCGATGTCGAAGCGCTGATAGACCGCGGCGTCGCGGCAGACGCCAGCAATCCATCCGGCACCGCTTACCTGCTCAGCACCAGTGACAGGCAGAGAAACACGCGCGCCCGCTTCTACTCCGGCATCAAGCTGCTGCAATCCGACCGCTTCAGGATCGAGATCATTAGCAGCAACGACCTGCGCCGCCGCGATGACGTGATGTTCTATTTCACCGGGCTCGTCAGGGTTGCCGGTATCGACACCAATCGTTTTCTGCCCGGCGCCATAGCCGACCACCTGACCTCGGCCGGAGGCCGGTTGACTGACAGCCGCCAGATGAGCAGCCTGCGCTGGCTGGAGGCCGGGGCCACCGGAAGTTACGGAACTGTCGCGGAGCCCTGCAACTTCGTGGACAAATTTCCCCGCCCCAACCTGGTCATCGATGCCTATCTGAACGGCGAAACACTGATTGAATCCTACTGGAAAAGCGTTGCCTGGCCAGGCCAGGGCGTGTTCATCGGGGAGCCGCTGGCTACGCCATTTTTGCACTGATCCGGGCCATCCGGAGCTATACGCAACAGGCGCCAGGCCCTGCGGCGGCCTGCGTTGAGTTACATGACCTCGTTACGCGGTCCGGGCACGCCGTAAGCCGCCGTCATGGCCTCGCGGTGTGTATTGATATCGCCGGACAGCGCCTTCTCAATGGCCGCTTCAACCGCCCTGGCGGTCTCGATTCTCTGCAGGAACACATAGTCCGCACCCGCGGCATAAAGACGTGCCGTGTCACCGAGTTCGATGGCATTGGCGATGATGATTGCGCCGGGATTGATCTGCCGCACTGCTTCCACGATCTTGCGGTTCGTCGTCCCTTTCAGCACATCGTCCGGGATAGTGCAGGCTACCACCTTCG
>JASFOC010000054.1:0-9546 GCA_050116715.1 Gammaproteobacteria bacterium | reverse complement strand
TGGGCATTGCCCTGATCATTTTCATCACACCATGGCCACCGGCAGCCGGCGCCGCGGATGAAGCGGAGGTCCTCTACTGGGTCGCACCCATGGATCCCAACTACCGGCGCGACAAGCCCGGCAAGTCGCCGATGGGCATGGACCTGATCCCGGTCTATGCCGAAGACACCGGCAGCGGGGACGGCAGCATCAGCATCGCGCCCGAGGTCGTGCAGAACCTGGGCGTGCGCACCGCAGTGGCGGAGCGCTCACGGCTGTGGCGCGGCATCGACACCGTTGGCTATATCGACTACGACGAATCACTGGTCAGCCATATCCACCTGCGCACGGAGGGCTGGATCGAGAACCTCGCGGTGCAGTCCGAGGGAGAGCGCGTCACCAGGGGCCAGCGCCTGTTCGACCTGTATTCTCCCGAACTGGTCAATGCCCAGGAAGAATTCCTGCAGGCGCTGAAGCTCGACAACGCCGGCATGCAGCAGGCATCCAGGGACCGTCTTGCCGCGCTGGGGGTTTCCAAAGACCAGGTACAGGCATTGCAGAAATCCCGACGCGTGCAGCAGCGAATTGCCATCTACGCCCCGCAGGACGGCGTGGTCTCGACCCTGCCCGTGCGCGAGGGCATGTTCGTCAAGCCGGCCGACCGCGTGATGAGCCTCGCCGACCTGTCGCAGGTCTGGCTGCTGGCCGAGGTGTTCGAACGCCAGGCGGACTGGGTGGAAGTCGGCCAGGACGCCGACGTGGTCCTGCCCTATCAGCCGGGCACGCAGCTGGAAGGCCGCGTCGAGTACATCTACCCCGGGCTGGACCCGAAGACCCGCACCCTGAAGGTCCGGCTGCGCTTTGCCAATCCGGACGAGACCCTGAAACCGAACATGTATGCCAACGTGAAGATCTACGGTGGTCCGCGCGAGAACGTGGTCGTGATTCCGCTGGAGGCACTGATTCGCACCGGGCGCGAGGAACGCGTGGTGATCGACCTGGGCGAGGGCCGCTTCGCCAGCCGCAGCGTCACGGCCGGCATCGAGAGCGGCGACTGGGTCGAGATCCTCAGTGGCATTGAGCCTGGCGACCGGGTGGTGACCTCGGGCCAGTTCCTGATCGACTCGGAGGCCAGCCTCAAGGCCAGCCTGCAGCGCATGCAACCGGTCGGAGAGGAACAGGCACCATGATCAACTGGATCATCGACTGGTCGATCCGGAACCGCCTCATTGTCATCCTGCTGGCACTGATGCTCGCGGCCTGGGGCCTGTATGCCGTCAAGCACACGCCGCTGGACGCGATCCCGGACCTGTCGGATGTGCAGGTCATCATCAAGACCAGCTATCCCGGACAGGCGCCGCAGGTGGTCGAGGACCAGGTCACCTACCCGCTGACCACTGCCATGCTGTCGGTGCCGCGCGCCATCAACGTGCGCGGCTATTCCTTCTTCGGCGACTCCTACGTCTATGTCATTTTCGAGGACGGCACCGACACCTACTGGGCGCGCTCACGGGTGCTGGAATACCTCAGCCAGGCGGCCAGCAAGCTGCCGCCCGAGGCGCGCCCGGAACTCGGCCCGGATGCAACCGGTGTCGGCTGGATCTACGAATACGCGCTGGTCGACCGCGGCGGTACGCATGACCTGTCACAGCTGCGCAGCCTGCAGGACTGGTTCCTGAAGTACGAACTGCAGACCGTGCACGGCGTCTCCGAGGTCGCGACTATCGGTGGCATGGTGAAGCAGTACCAGGTGGTGCTGGATCCGAACAAGCTGCGCGCCTATGACCTGCCGCTGGCGAAGATCCGCAGCGCCATCGAGCGTGGCAACCAGGAGACCGGCGGCTCGGTGATCGAACTGGCCGAGGCCGAGTACATGGTGCGCGCAACCGGTTACATCGACTCGCTCGAAGACCTGAAAGACATCCCGCTGGGCGTGAACGATCGCGGCATACCGATCCTGCTGCGCGATGTGGCCCAGGTACGCCTTGGCCCGCAGATGCGGCGCGGTATCGCCGAGCTGGATGGCGAGGGCGAAGTGGTCGGCGGCGTCATCGTGATGCGTTCAGGCGAGAATGCACTGCGTACCATCGACCGGGTGAAGTCCAGGCTCGCCGAACTGGCAAAGGCGCTGCCGCAGGGCGTGGAGATCGTCGAGACCTACGACCGCTCGGCGCTGATCCAGCGCGCCGCGGCCACTTTGCAGCGCAAGCTGGTCGAGGAATTCATCGTGGTCGCGCTGGTGTGCACGCTGTTCCTGTTCCACCTGCGCTCGGCACTGGTGGTGGTGCTGTCGCTGCCGCTGGGAATCCTTGTTGCTTTCATCGTGATGCAGCGCATGGGTATCAACGCAAACATCATGTCGCTGGGCGGCATCGCGATCGCCATCGGCGCCATGGTGGACGCCGCCATCGTCATGATCGAGAACGTGCACAAGCACCTGGAGAAGACCACAATCGACGACAGCAACCGCTGGGAGATCATGCGCGAGGCCGCGCGCGAGGTCGGTGCGCCGCTGTTCTACTCGCTGCTGATCATCACGCTCAGCTTCCTGCCGGTGTTCACCCTGCAGGCGCAGGAGGGCAAGCTGTTCGCGCCGCTGGCCTACACCAAGACCTTCGCCATGGCGGCGGCCGCAGGCCTGTCGATCACGCTGGTACCGGTGCTGATGGGCTACTTCATCCGCGGCCACATCATCCCGGAATCGCGTAACCCGGTGGACCGGGTGCTGATCGCGGCCTACCGGCCGGTTATCGGCCTGATACTCAGGGCACCCGGCACGGTGCTGACCGTTGCCCTGCTGCTGGCGCTGACCATGCTGTGGCCGGCCACGCGCCTCGGCTCGGAATTCATGCCGGACCTTGACGAAGGCGACCTGCTGTACATGCCCAGCACCTTCCCGGCGGTTTCCATCGGCAAGGCCCAGGAGATCCTGCAGCAGACCGACAAGCTGATCCGGACCGTGCCCGAGGTGCAGCGCGTGTTCGGCAAGATCGGTCGCGCCGAGACCGCCACCGACCCGGCGCCGCTGACCATGGTGGAGACCACCATCCAGCTGAAGCCGCGCGCGGAATGGCGCGACGGCATGACGGTGGAAAAGCTGAAGCATGAACTCAACCAGCGGGTGCAGCTGCCGGGCATTACCAACGCCTGGGTGATGCCCATCAAGAACCGCATCGACATGCTGGCCACCGGCATCAAGACCCCGGTCGGTGTAAAGGTTGCCGGCCCCGACCTGAAGGGGATCCAGGCCATTGGCAGGGAGATCGAGGACGTACTGCAGCAGGTGCCGGGCACAGTCTCGGTGTATTCCGAGCGTGTGGTGGGCGGTCGCTATGTCACCGTGGATATTGACCGCAAGGCCGCGGCGCGCTTCGCGCTGAACATCGCCGATGTGCAGGAGGTGGTGCGCACCGCGCTCGGCGGCATGCGCGTCACCCAGACGGTGGAAGGTCTGGAGCGCTACCCGGTCAACATCCGCTACCCGCGCGACGTGCGCGACTCGCTGGAAAAGCTGCGCAACCTGCCGATTGTGGCACCCGGCGGTGCGCACATCCCGCTGGCAGAGGTGGCGGACATCCGTGTCGACGAAGGCCCCGGCATGATCAAGACCGAGAACGCACGCCTCAACGGCTGGATCTACGTCGACATCGAGGGGCGCGATCTCGGCAGTTATGTGGACGATGCACAGCGCGTGGTGCGCGAACAGGTGCAGCTCCCGCCGGGCTACTCGGTCACCTGGTCCGGACAGTATGAATACCTGGTCCGCGCCAAACAGCAGCTCGCGACGGTGCTGCCGGTGACGCTGGCGATCATCGTGCTGCTGTTGTACCTGAACTTCCGCCGCTTCACCGAGGTCATCATTATCATGGGTACGCTACCGCTGGCGCTGGTCGGGGGGTTATGGCTGCTGTACCTGCTGGGCTACAACCTGTCGATCGCCGTGGGCGTGGGTTTCATTGCACTGGCCGGCGTCACCGTCGAGATCGGCGTCATCATGCTGGTGTATCTCAACCAGGCGCTGCAACGCCACACCGCGTCCGCCAGGGCCGGTGACAGGGGCGTGACGCTCGCCGCAGTCCGCAGCGCCGTCGTCGATGGCGCGCTGCTGCGGGTACGGCCGATTATGATGACTGTATCGACCATCATCGTGGGCCTGCTGCCCATCATGCTCGGCAGCGGCACCGGCTCCGAGGTCATGCGCCGCATCGCCGCGCCCATGGTAGGCGGGATGATAAGTGCTACAGTATTAACACTGGTGGTGATCCCGGCCGTGTTCCTGATCTGGAAGCGGCAGGCGGTACAGACAGAGGAAAATAGCGCGTAGGAGCGGCCGCTTTATGCCCGTTCCTTGGGTGCTAACCGCGATGGCAGTCTCGAACACTCGCCCCGCAGAGGTGCTGCACGCCTGCAGCAGGCAGCCCGGATGCAGGCCAGCAGGCTGTAATCCGGGATTGATAACGGGTTTTCCCGGATTGCGCTGCGCTCATCCGGGCGTTGCCATCGCAGGAACCCGCGACTGACAGGAGTTCGTCCGCATGCAGACCCAGACAACAGACCCCGTCTGCGGCATGACGGTATCGCCCGATACCGGGCTGCGCCATGTACACGCCGGAACCGAGTACCTGTTCTGCAGCCCGGGCTGCCGGGATAAATTCGCGGCACACCCGCAACACTATCTGCATGACACCCGACAGCCTGCAGACCTGCACGACCCTGTCTGCGGCATGGCCGTGACACCGCAAAGCGAACACCACTACCACTACCGTGGCGCCGACTACTATTTCTGCTGCAACGGCTGCCGGGAGAAATTCGCAGCCGATCCGGAACGCTACCTGCGTCCGCAGCCACAGCCGACGGATACGGCCTGCCCGGGCGGGGTGTGCGATACCGGCAGCCAGACCTATGTCTGCCCCATGTGTCCCGGGGTGCGTGAGCAGGGCCCCGGGGCATGCCCGAGCTGCGGTATGGCGCTGGAGCCGGAGACGCTGCAGAGGCCGGCCACGCGCACCGGGTACACCTGCCCCATGCACCCGGAAATCATTCAGGACACACCGGGAAGTTGCCCGAAGTGCGGCATGGCACTGGAACCGCGCAGTGTCACGGTCGAGGAAGAGAACCCGGAACTTAGCGATATGAAACGGCGTTTCCGGGTCAGCAGCGCGCTGGCCCTGCCGGTGTTCATGCTGGCGATGGGCGCCGACCTGGTCCCGGGGCTGCTGCCGGCCTGGCTGTCCATGCACAGCGTGCAGTGGCTCCAGTGCGTGCTGGCCACCCCGGTGGTGCTGTGGGGCGGCTGGCCCTTCCTGATGCGCGCCGTGCGGTCGCTGCGAACCTGGAACCTCAACATGTTCACCCTGATCGGACTGGGTGTATCGGTTGCCTGGGGCTACAGCCTGGTCGCCCTGCTTGCCCCGGGGCTGTTTCCGTCCGTCATGCGCCATGCCGACGGCACGGTCCCCGTCTACTTCGAGGCCGCCGCCGTCATTACCGCGCTGGTGCTGCTCGGCCAGGTGCTGGAGTTAAAGGCCCGCGGAGAGACCAGCGAGGCGCTGCGCCTGCTGCTCGGGCTGGCGCCGAGCACCGCGCGCCGCATCAATGCCGACGGCAGCGAGACCGACGTGCCGCTGGCCGAGGTGAAGGTCGGTGATCTGTTGCGGGTTCGCCCCGGCGAGAAGATCCCGGTCGACGGCACAGTCACCGAAGGGACGAGCAGCGTCGACGAATCCATGGTGACAGGCGAGCCGATCCCGGTGGAGAAGGGTGTGGGCGCGAAGTTGATCGGCGCCACCGTCAACAGCACCGGCAGCCTGCAGATGCGCGCCGAGAAGGTCGGTTCGGACACCCTGCTCGCACGCATCGTGCAGATGGTGGGGCAGGCGCAACGCTCGAGGGCACCCATCCAGCGACTCGCCGACGTGGTCGCCGGCTGGTTCGTGCCGGCAGTGGTGGTCATCGCCGCCGTGACCTTCGGGGTGTGGTGGGGCTGGGGCCCGGAACCGCGACTGGCGCATGCCGTCGTCAATGCCGTGGCCGTACTCATCATCGCCTGTCCCTGTGCGCTGGGGCTGGCCACGCCCATGTCGATCATGGTGGGCACCGGCAGGGGTGCGACCCTGGGCGTACTGATCAAGAATGCCGAAGCGCTGGAGACCATGGAGAAGGTCGACACCCTGATCGTCGACAAGACCGGTACGCTGACCGAGGGCAGGCCGGAACTGGTCAGCGTAGTCGCTGCCGAGGGCTATACCGAAAACGAGGTGCTCGCGCTCGCCGCCAGCCTGGAGCGTGCCAGCGAACACCCGCTGGCCGCCGCCGTGGTGAAGGGTGCGCAGGACAGGGGCATCGAGCTGCGGGCGGCGACCGGCTTCGCCGCCGAGACCGGCAAGGGTGTGACCGGCAGCGTCGACGGCCGCCGCATCGCGCTCGGCAACCGCGCCCTGCTCGACGAACTCGGCATTGACCCCAGTAGCCTGCCGCAGCGTGCCAAGAGCGCACGCCGCGAGGGCCAGACCGTCCTGTTCGTGGTGATCGACGGTCAGGCCGCCGGCATGCTTTGCGTCACCGACCCCATCAAGGCTTCCACGCCCGAGGCAATCCGCACGCTCTACAGTGACGGCATCGTGGTGGTCATGCTAACCGGTGACAACCAGACCACCGCCATGGCGGTCGCGAACCGCCTCAGCATCGACCGCGTCGAGGCCGAGGTACTGCCGGAACGCAAAGCGGAGATTGTGCGCCAGCTGCAGGCGGAAGGGCGCATCGTCGCCATGGCCGGCGACGGCATCAACGACGCCCCGGCACTGGCGCAGGCCCACGTCGGCATTGCCATGGGCAGCGGCACCGACGTGGCCATGGAGAGCGCCGGCATCACCCTGGTCAAGGGCGACCTGCGCGGCATCGTGCGCGCCCGCCACCTGAGCCGCGCCGTGATGCGCAACATCCGCCAGAACCTGTTCTTCGCCTTCATCTATAACTCGCTCGGCGTGCCCGTCGCCGCCGGTGTGCTCTATCCCTTCTTCGGCCTGCTGCTCTCGCCGATGATCGCGGCAGTGGCCATGAGTTTCAGCTCGGTTTCCGTGATCAGCAATTCGTTGCGGTTGCGAAGGAAAGCGATCCAGTAGCAGGCTGGGGACAGCGCCAGCACCCACGGGAACCTGCCGGTTCCGGTCCCCGAATATATTGACGGTACTGCGCAACAGGCGTAGTTTGCGTCTGCTATCCGGCATGACTTCACGTTACTGCCTTGCTCAATGGCTCGGGGAACCTCTCTCCAGACCCATTCAGGGAACACATATGGAATTATTCAGGACTGACACACACATCGACTTCATGGGCAAGCGCCAGCTTATGGCCGTGGTACTGGCTGCCCTGATTGCCACCAGCCTCGGGGCAATCATCCTGCGCGGACTGGTGCTGGGCCTGGACTTTACCGGAGGCACCCTGATCGAGGTCGGCTATACTACACCGGTCGAACTGACGGATGTCCGCGAGCAATTATCCCGGGGCGGCTTCACTGATGCCGTCGTGCAGCATTTCGGTTCGCCACGCGATGTGATGGTAAGGCTGGCACCGCGCATCGATGAGGACAACGCGCAGCTCAGCAACCGGGTCCTCGCCGTGTTGCAGGAATCCAGCACCGACCCGGTGGACATGCGCAGGGTCGAGCATGTGGGTGCACAGATCGGCGAAGAACTTACCGAGCAGGGCAGCCTTGCCATGCTGTTTGCGCTGATCGGAATCCTGATATACGTTGCACTGCGCTTCGAATGGCGCTTCGCGGTGGGTGCAGTGCTGGCTACCGTCCATGACACGGTATTCACGCTGGGGGTTTTCGCATTGTTCGGTATCGAGTTCGACCTTACCGTACTGGCAGCCCTGCTCGCCGTCATCGGCTACTCGCTGAACGATACCATCGTGGTGTTCGACCGCATCCGCGAGAACTTTCGACGCATGCGCAGCGGCACGGTGGTCGACGTGATGAACGTATCGATCAACCAGACCCTGTCACGCACTATCATGACCAGCGGCACCACCCTGCTGGTGGTGCTGTCCCTGTTTATCTTCGGCGGACAGGTGATCCATGGATTCGCGCTGGCGCTTATCGTTGGTATTGTGATTGGTACCGTTTCGTCGATCTATGTGGCCAGTCCGCTGGCGCTGTGGCTGGGCATCAGTCGCGCCACCATGGCCGTGAGAAAAAAACCTGAAGAAGAGGCTGATGGCCGGCCCTGAATTTAGCCGGCACCGGGAACAGATCCAGGCCGGGGGTGATCAGCGGCTGCGGTTATCCAGTTCCGTGATCAGTGTATCCATCTGCCCGAGCAGATCTCGATACGATTGATGCAGTTCATTAAGGCTTAGTTCTCCCGGGTTAGCCGGGTGCTCCAGCGACAACAGTCCGGCGCGCATGGCCTCTATTCTGGCACGATCGGCAGGATCGAGATCTGCGGCCTTGTCCAACTCCGCAATCGCTGACCCCAGTTCCTTGTGAACCTTCTGCAGCTGGGTGATCAGAGCCTGTTCATGTCCAAGAGAATCCTCGAAGCGCAGCCGGGCATTGACAAGCGCGGTTCGCGCCGGGTTGTAATAATTCGGTTCATGCTCACGGAGTGCCGGCCCGAAGTAAATGACCGCGGCGAGGGCAAAGATTCCCGCCCCGAGGACAAGGTAACGGCGACGACGGTGCTTCATTGCCTGTTGGCGCAGATTCTGTTCAGTAGTCATGTTCACATCTTCAGGGATTGCCGCCAGTCGTCCGCAGGAATCTTACAGCCCGGGGTGGCCGGGCACGGCACAAAATGAGACTCGCCACGAGTGGTTAAGTTCCGCAGAACAGGCAACCGGGTTTGAGCCCGCTGCGCCCATGAACCCGCACCACAACATGCGCGGGCATCCCGTCCTTTCCACCCGGCAGTGCAGGCGTTGTCATTGCAGCCGGTCCTCGACGGACGGGAACCCGGTGCTGCGCCGCTGCAGCCGACACAGCTATCTTAACATCCCCTGGAACAATGACGCAGGCTGCTTGCCATCCTGAGGTACGGTAACCCCCGTAAACGCATATTCAGCCGGCAGCAGGTCTGCGTTGCATGCCTTTATGAATTAAACTCGTCATGCATGACTAATGCAGTTGTATTGCCTGCCCGGGAAATACGCCCGGGACGCAGGCATGCCATGTAATCGTCTGATCCAGGGTAACCAGCGCTGGAGACGGCTTGACAAGTGCATTTCCCGCTGCCCCTGAATGCCCGGGTAGCGCCTGCAGGACTACGACAATGAAGGCAACAAACAGATGCTGGCAATCTCACTGATAATCGGCTTGATCATTGCGCTTGCGGTACTGATTCACTATGAATTCCTGCACAGGATCTCCATTGTCATCCCGAGAATGAGAATCAAGCACCGTTTCAGGATTGTCTTTGCGGTTTTTGGTGCCCTGATTGCACACAGCATTGAAGTATGGATTTTTTCCGTTGCCTATTACCTGCTCCCGCAAGTAAGGGAATGGGGCTATCTGGATGGCAATTTCGATGGCTCACTAATGGACTGCCTGTATTTTTCATACACGAC
>JASFOC010000053.1:0-9621 GCA_050116715.1 Gammaproteobacteria bacterium | reverse complement strand
CCGGACGACGGGGTGGCCCTGCGGAAAGTAACCGGAACTCGGGAAGGGGGTAGCCCGGATGCGGTGTGAGCGGAATCCGGGGAACGGTCCCCGGCTATCAAACACCTGCCGTGCAGCAGGTCGTGCCTGACTACAGCAGGCCTCGCTCCGCCAGGGAAACACCGTTGCCGTCACCAATGACCAGGTGATCCAGCACGCGGATATCCACCAGCGCCAGCGCATCGGTCAGGCGGCGGGTCAACTGGATATCTGCCCGGCTGGGTTCCGCTATCCCGGAAGGGTGGTTGTGCGCCAGGATAACGGCCGCGGCATTATGCTGCAGGGCGCGGCGCACGACCTCGCGCGGGTGGACACTGGCGCCGTCGATGGTACCGCGAAACAGTTCCTCGAACACGATGACGCGATGCCGGTTATCCAGGAACAGACAGGCGAACACCTCGTAGAGGTGGTGCCGCAGCTGGCTGCAGAGGAAGCGGCGCGTGGCCTCGGGGTTTTCCAGGCTGTCACTGCGCTGCAGCTCAGCCTGGAGATGGCGGCGCGCCATCTCCAGCACTGCCTGCAACTGGGCAAACGTCGCATGCCCGAGTCCGTGGTGGGCGCAGAAGCGGCTGCGCTCGGCTTCCAGCAGCGGCCGCAGACCGCCGAAGGACTGCAGTAATTCGCGCGCCAGGTCCACCGCGGTTTTACCCGGGACGCCGGTGCGCAGAAAAATGGCAAGCAGTTCGGCATCGGAAAGCGCCGCCGGGCCGCGTGCCAGCAGTTTTTCGCGCGGCCGTTCGTCGGCAGGCCAGTCCCGGATGGAATGCATGGCCGGATAGTCGCGCCTGCCGGGCTGTGTTCCCAGCGGATAAGGGCGCAACCGTCTGTAGGTGCTTGCCGCCTGACTGCCTGTTGCGCACGGCACGCCGCTGGTCCTGCCACGGCTGCAGCGCAACCTTGGCCGGGCGCCCGGGTCATCTGTTAAACTGCCGCACAATGAAACAGTTATCCGGAAAACATATCCTGCTTGGCGTGACCGGCAGTATCGCGGCCTACAAGAGCGCCGAACTGGTCCGCCTGTTGCGGCAGGCGGGGGCCGGGGTGCGTGTCGTCATGACCCGGGGTGCCGGCGCGTTCATCACGCCGTTGACCCTGCAGGCATTGTCGGGACACCCGGTCCACAGCGAACTGCTGGATGCCGGCACGGAAGCCGCCATGGGACATATCGAGCTGGCCCGCTGGGCAGATGCCGTGCTGGTGGCGCCCGCCAGCGCGGATTTTATCGCGCGACTGGCACAGGGCCGCGCAAACGACCTGCTGGCCGCGATTTGCCTTGCCAGCGAGGTGCCGCTTGCCGTTGCCCCGGCGATGAACCGCGCCATGTGGGAGAATGCCGCCACCGTGGATAATGTCGACACCCTGAGACGACGCGGTATCCGGATCATGGGGCCGGCGCAGGGTGACCAGGCCTGTGGTGAGATCGGTCCCGGCAGGCTGCTGGAACCGGGGCAGTTGCTGGCTGCACTGTCCGCCCTGTTTCACAGCGGCAGCCTGGCGGGTTGCCGGGTCCTGGTAACAGCCGGTCCGACCCGTGAGGCTATTGACCCGGTACGCTATATCAGTAACCGCAGTTCCGGGAAAATGGGCTTTGCCGTCGCAACGGCGGCCATGGAGGCGGGCGCTGACGTCACACTGGTGAGCGGCCCGGTTGCGTTGCAGACACCGCAGCGGGTGGCCCGTATTGATGTGGAGGATGCCGCTGCGATGCATGCCGCGGTGCTGGAACAAGTCGCGGGCTGCGATATTTTTTTCAGTGTCGCCGCTGTTGCGGATTACCGCCCGGGAGACGTGGCGCCCCGCAAGCTGAAGAAATCTGCCGCGGGGCTGAGTCTGGAATTGCGGGAGAACCCCGACATCCTGGCCGCGGTGGCCAGTCTGCCGAATGCGCCGTTCACGGTGGGTTTCGCCGCGGAGACCGATATGCTGGAAACCCATGCCCGGCACAAACTGGTTGCGAAAGGGATTGATATGATTGCAGCCAACAGCGTGGCCGACGGGCAGGGGTTCGACCGGGATGACAATGCCCTGCAGGTGTTCTGGCAGGATGGCGAGACACGGCTTGCCCGCACCGGCAAGTCCCGACTGGCCCGCCAGCTTGTTGAAATTGTAGCAAGGCTGTATGCCGGCAAAGTTCACGGAACAGGAGTGGTTTCACTGAATGCAAAAGATACAGCTTAAGATTCTCGACCCGCGGCTGGGCAATGAATTCCCGTTGCCGCACTACGCCACGGCCGGTGCCGCCGGGATGGATATGCGTGCCTGTGTGGATGCGCCGCTGGTGATCGCACCCGGCGAGACCCACCTGATACCGACCGGCCTTGCAATTCATATCGAGGAGGCGGGGCTGGCCGCCATGCTGCTGCCCCGTTCAGGCCTCGGCCACAAGCATGGCATTGTGCTGGGAAACCTGGTGGGGCTGATTGACTCGGACTATCAGGGGCAGGTATTCGTTTCCTGCTGGAACCGCGGCGATACCCCCTTCACTGTCGAACCCGGCGAACGCATTGCCCAGATGGTTATCGTGCCGGTGGTGCATGCCGATTTCGAGATTGTTGAGGATTTTGTTGGCAGTGATCGCGGCGCCGGCGGGTTTGGACACACCGGCCGGAAATAAGCCCGGCTGTGCAACAGCCGGCAGGCATTCGAACGGGCACATCCAGCACGAATCTGGCATGATTACGCCACCCGTGCAGTGTAAAGTACAGTCATGAAGTTTTCCTTACCCGGTTTTCCCAGACGCAACAGGGCGCAAGCAGCCCGGCCAACATCGCAATCCATGCCACAGCCGGTCGGGGATGCAGGGCTCACCAGTCTGGTAAAGGTGCGCAACCGTATATTGCTCGGCGGCATGGTGGTGCTGACCCTGCTGGCGTTTTTCATATTCCAGGTAATGTCGGTCTACATCACCCGCGTGATGGAGCACGATACCAGCATCACAACGCAGCAGGTCGCTGCACGGGTGGAATCCCTGGTCGAGTATTATGGTGACAGTGCCGCCCTGCTTGCCAAGGATCCCGAAATTTCCGCTTTGCTGGATGCCGGTGATTCTGCGCCGTTGCGTGCCAGGGAGGAATCCCTGCGCTATGTTTTCCCGACCGCGATCAACGTGCAGTTACTGCCGCCCGGGCTCGACCAGGTGGACATGGAAACCTCGCCACCCCTGAGCTATGCGGCCCTTGCCCAGATGCGGCTGGCGGAGGCGGGAACCGAAGTGCCGCCCATGGAAGTGCACCTGTTCAAGACACCGCAGCAGCATATCAACGTCGTGCGCAGGGTCATGGACCCGGCCGGCAGCGGCGTTGTCGGGCATATCATGCTGTCACTGTCGAACGATGTCCTGCAGGGCATACTGGATGACCTGCAGAATTTGCATGGCTACATCGAGTTGCAGCAGGCAGGGTCGAAAGGCCTGCCGGTCGTGGTGGCCACGCAAGGCAACCCGAACCACCGCAGCGGCAATCCGCTCACGGTGGTGCCGATTGCCGGCAGTCGCTGGCAGATTGCCTACTGGCCGGCCAGCAGTCCCCTGGATTATCTTGCTGGTATCGGCCGCTGGGTCCTGGCTGCCCTTGGCGTGGCAACCGGACTGCTGGCTATTCTGGTCATCATGCTGTTCCGCAAGGTCAGCAATGCCCTGCGCGTGGACGAAGTCAGCATGGTAACCCTGCTGAAGGATTTTCGGGCCGGGCATGCTCGCCGCGAATATCCGGGTGGACTCGCCGAACTGCGCGGCACCATCCAGTTCATGACCCAGCTGGTAAACGCGCAGACGACCCGCAAATTCGATGTTGCCGATACCCGGCAGGAAACTGCGGCAGCGATGCCGGATGAAGTCGCAGAGGATGCCGCTGCCACGGGAGAATACGAGGCCGGGGCGGTAGCAGACTTTGGCTCGGCGCTGCGCAGCGACAACCTGATCGTGGAAGAAGAACCGTTTGATAACCAGGGCGGGGAAGCTATGCAAAGTGTAGATCCCTCGATATTTCGCGCCTATGACATTCGCGGCATCGTCGACCGCACGCTGACGCCCGGCGCCGTGGAACTGATCGGACGTGCTGTTGGCAGCGAGGCCTTGCAACGTGGACGTTACAGCGTCGTGGTTGGCCGTGACGGCCGCCTGTCGGGGCCTGTCCTGTCCAGTGCGCTGATCAGGGGAATTATCTCGACCGGCTGCGGCGTCAAGGATATCGGCTGTGTGCCTACGCCGGTGCTGTATTTCGCAACCCATTATCTCGATACCCATACGGGTGTCATCGTGACCGGCAGCCATAACCCGCCGGAATACAATGGTCTCAAGATCGTGATAGACGGGGAGACGCTTTCCGGTGAGTCGATACAATCACTGCGGGAGCGGATCGAGGCCGCCAATTTCATTTCCGGTCAGGGCCAGGTCGAGAGCGTCAATATCGTCCCTGATTACATCGAACGTATCCGCGCTGATGTGAAACTGGAGCGGCCGCTGAAGGTTGCCATCGATTGCGGCAATGGTGTGGCAGGCAATGTGGCGCCGCAACTCTTCAAATCGATCGGTTGCGAGGTGGTTGAACTCTTCTGCGAGGTTGATGGAAATTTCCCGAACCATCATCCGGATCCCAGCAAGGCGGACAACCTCAAGGACCTGATCGCCACCGTGCAGACGCAGCAGGCTGACCTGGGTCTGGCATTTGACGGGGATGGCGACCGCCTCGGTGTCGTGACTTCGGCTGGCAAGATCATCTGGCCGGACCGTGTGCTGATGCTGTACGCGATCGATGTCCTGGATCGCAATCCGGGCGGGCAGATCATTTACGATGTGAAGTGTACCCGCTTCCTTGACTCGATCATCCGGGATCACGGCGGTGTACCGCTGATGTGGAAAACCGGGCATTCCTTTATCAAGGCCAAGATCAGGGAGACCGGGGCACTGCTGGCCGGCGAGATGAGCGGACATATCTTCATCAACGAGCGCTGGTACGGTTTCGATGACGGCCTGTATGCCGGCGTGCGCCTGCTGGAGATACTGGCGCGGGATGCGCGCTCCAGCAGTGAGGTTTTTGCCGAGTTGCCTGACAGCGTCAATACACCGGAACTGAATGTTGCAATGCAGGAGGGTGAGCCGCCGGTCTTCATGAAGCGGTTGCTGGAGAATGCGCACTTCGAGGGTGCGGCCGTCTCTACCATTGACGGGCTGCGCGCCGATTTCGATGACGGCTGGGGGCTGGTGCGCGCCTCCAATACCACCCCTGTGCTGGTGCTGCGCTTCGAGGCTGACGATGCTGCCGGGCTGGCTCGCATCATGGACGAATTCCGCCGTGTCATGCTGCAGGCCGAGCCCGGTCTGCAGTTGCCTTTTTGAAGGCCGGTCCGTTCATGGGAAAGACTGACCTGTTTCTGATGTCTGGTGCGGCGTGCAAGCCGCGGTTGCATCCGGAGTTACCACAATGTCACTGACAACTGAATCGGCAAGGAATGTCGCGCACGTTCTCACCGAAGCGCTGCCCTATATTCGACGCTTCAGCGGCAAGACCGTGGTCATCAAGTATGGCGGCAATGCCATGGTCGACGAGACCCTGAAGAGCGGGTTTGCGCGTGACGTCGTCCTTATGAAGCTGGTGGGCATCAATCCTGTTGTCGTGCATGGCGGCGGGCCGCAGATCGGCAGGTTGCTGGAGAAGATCGGCAAGCAAAGCGAGTTCATCGATGGCATGCGGGTTACCGACAGCGAGACCATGGACGTCGTCGAAATGGTGCTGGGCGGCCTCGTCAACAAGGAGATCGTCAATCTCATCACCCGCCATGGCGGCCGCGCCGTCGGGCTGACCGGCAAGGATGGTGACCTGATACGTGCCCGCAAGCTGACCCTGCGCCGCAATTCACCGGAGCTTGATGATGCGCCGGAGATCATCGATATCGGCCATGTCGGTGAAGTGGAGAGTATTGATGCGAGTGTGGTTAACATGCTGGTGAGCGGTGATTTTATCCCGGTGATTGCCCCGATCGGGGTTGGTGCGGAAGGGCGCTCATACAATATCAATGCCGACCTGGTGGCAGGTCGCATGGCCGAGGTGCTGGGTGCCGAGAAGCTGCTTCTGTTGACCAACACTGCGGGGATGCTGGACAAGGATGGAAATCTGATGACCGGTCTCAGCGCTGCGGGGGTCGACAAGTTGATCGCGGACGGCACTATCCACGGCGGGATGCTGCCAAAGATCCAGTGTGCCCTGTCAGCAGTCAAAAGCGGCGTGAATGCCGCGCATATCATCGATGGCCGGGTGGAGCACGCAGTCCTGGTGGAGTTGTTTACTGACGAGGGCGTGGGAACGCTGATCCGCTCCTGAGCCGCACCTGGTCCGGGCCGGTTGCGTGCTCAGCAGCGCGGGATGGTTACTGCCGGTTTGCTGCCGTGAGCCGGCGAAAGCGGGTGATGTCGTTGGCGAACTTGCTATCCATTGCATGCTTCTCGCTGCGTTGCTGTTCCAGTGCCGCCTGGGTTTCGTTGATCTCGCGGATAAGCGCTTTCATGCGATTGACCAGGTTGTCCGGCGGAACTTCATTGCGCACCTGGTACTCATCGATATTGTCAGACAGTTTCGCCAGCTGGATCTGCATGGTATCGAGGTGGCTTGCGGTGCCATTGATTGCAGCATTCAGGTTGCTGATCTCCTCATCGCGCGCAAATAACAGGTCCTCTTCGCTGGCATAGGTTGCAAGCAGGATGCGGTCATAGCGGTTCAGCTCGATCTCCGGATTTGCTTCCACGGCTTCCAGAGCGGACAACTGTTTTTCGGTCCTGGCACTATCCGGTTGTTCGCTCGTCAGTTCCTTGAAGCGCCTGATATCGGCCTCGGACTGCAGCCTGATATCCTCCATTTCCAGCTTCTTGTCTTCTACGAAGGCCTTGTTCTGGTCGATCTGGTCGCGCAGGTTTGATATCTGGCGCTGCAGGTTGCCGGGCAGTTGCCTGCCGCTGCGTTCATAACTGGCTGCTTCTTCAGTCAGCTCCAGCAGACGGTTCTGCAGCGAATTGATGCGACTGTTCGTCAGCTTGATGAGTGACTCGACAGCGTCGAGCTTTCCCTGCATGGCGACATACATGTCATCCGTGTTTGAATAAGTCGCAAGCAGGCTGCGGTCATGGATGGCACGTTTTTCTGCCAGCTCACGCCTTTTCTTCTCCAGTTGCTTGAGCCGTTCCTCCTCGAGCTTCTCCTCTGCAGTCAGGGGCGCGCGGTACACCTTGATTGTCCTGCCCTGTTCATTGATGACCTCGCGCCGCTGTTTGGCGGCTTCCGGCGGCAGGCGGTTGCTGTAATGGACCTGGCCTTCTGCATCGACCCACTTGTAGAGTCGCTCGCCGGGTGCGTTTCCGGAAAACAGTATTGCAGGAAGCAACAGCAGGCAGCAGGTTGTGTGGCGAATGGCTTTCATAGTGTGGGACGGTCGACCCGGGCAGGTTGTATTTTATGTTGTCGTCCGTTCATGTAAATACCAATTGAGCTGCTACAGGGTTAAAGTTGCACGGCATGGATCAATTCACCCTATTCCTTGTTTCCCTGGTGGCGAACGTGTTTTCTGCTTTCTCCGGGGGAGGCGCCGGGTTGATCCAGTTGCCGGTGCTGATATTCCTGGGCTTGCCTTTTGCCGTGGCGCTTGCAACCCACAAGGTGGCCAGCGTTGCCTTGGGTATCGGCGCTACAATAAGACACTTGAGAGAGGAGGCGCTGGAGCGCCGGCTGGTTGTCACCATACTCTTTTTCGGCCTCCCGGGTGTCGTAAGCGGGGCGAATATCATACTGAGTGTTCCTGAACGGACAGCCGAGATCGCACTGGGAATACTGACGGCGGGGCTGGGTCTGTATTCCTGGCTGAATCCGGGCCTCGGGCAAACCCTGCAGGTGGCAAACAGGGATCGGCGGGGTAACCTGATTGGCGGCATGGTGCTGTTCGTGATCGGTGTCCTGAACGGGTCCCTGACTTCCGGTACCGGGTTATTTGTCACACTCTGGCTGGTGCGCTGGTTCGGGCTGGACTACCGGCGGGCGATTGCCTACACACTGATACTGGTCGGCGTCTTCTGGAACGGCAGTGGTGCGTTCACCCTGGGAATACTGGGAGAGATTCGCTGGGCCTGGCTGCCTGCACTGCTGCTGGGCTCACTGCTGGGCGGCTACCTCGGGGCGCATTTGGCCATCCGCTCCGGCAATCAATGGATCAAGCGGGCATTCGAGATTGTGACCTTGCTGGTGGGTGTGAAGCTCATTGTTGGCTGAAGCGCGTCTGGCCTTGTTGTGAACAACGCGGAATGACCGCTGTGCGGGGGCGCGTCATACCCCGTATTCCCGGCGATAGGCCTGTATCTTCTGCATTTCCTCCTGGCGCCCGGTTTCTGCCTGCAAATATTCCAGCAGGTGTTCCAGTCTGACGATGCTCGTCACCCGGATGCCGTAGGACGCCTCTACCTCCTGGATGGCGGACTGCCGGCCGCGACCGCGCTCCTGGCGATCCAGCGCGATGACGACACCTGTCAGTTCAGCGTTCGCTGCCTTGATGATCTCGACAGACTCGCGGATGGCAGTTCCGGCCGTGATGACGTCATCGATGATAAGGACCCTGCCCTGCAGACCGGCGCCGACGAGATTGCCGCCCTCGCCATGGTCCTTGGTTTCCTTGCGGTTGAAGCACCACGGCACATTGCGCTGATGGTGTTCTGCAAGGGCAATACTGGTGGCCGTGGCAAGTGGAATCCCCTTGTAGGCAGGGCCGAACAGGACATCAAAATCAAGCCTGCTGTCGATGATGGCCTGCGCGTAGCAGCGGCCCAGCCGCGCCAGGTGTTCCCCCGTGTTGAACAGGCCGGCGTTAAAAAAATACGGACTGGTTCTGCCCGACTTCAGGGTGAAATCACCGAAACGCAGCACGCCTGCGCGGATGGCGAAATCGATAAATTCATGCTGGTAGTCTTTCATTTGAGGTTACCGGTCGTTAAATCCTGCAAGTGCCGTTATCATACACGCCGGAAAAAACTATGCGCATTATAACGATCAATGTGAACGGAATCCGTGCTGCTGCAAGCAAGGGCTTCTTCAGCTGGATGGTGCGGCAGCAGGCGAGCGTGGTCTGCATCCAGGAAACCAGGGCACAGGTCGCCCAGCTGGAAGACGCCGTGTTCTGGCCGCGCGGCTGGCATGCCTTCTACCATGATGCCGAGAAGAAGGGCTATAGCGGTGTTGCTATCTACAGCCGGCGCAAACCTGACAAGGTCATTACAGGCCTTGGCTGGCAGGACATGGATGCCGAGGGACGCTATATCGAGGCCCGCTTCGGGGCACTTTCTGTCGTTTCGGTTTACCTGCCTTCAGGCTCCTCGGGCGAGGCGCGGCAGGCCATCAAATTCAGCTTCCTGGACCGCTTCATGCCCTACCTGCGCCAGTTGCAGCTGAAGCGTCGTGAATACCTGCTGTGCGGTGACTGGAATATCGCCCACAAGGAAATCGATCTCAAGAACTGGCGCGGCAATCTGAAAAATTCCGGTTTCCTGCCGGAGGAGCGGGCATGGATGGATCAGTTGTTCGGTGCCGGCGGTTTCGTCGACACCTTTCGGGA
>JASFOC010000052.1:0-9633 GCA_050116715.1 Gammaproteobacteria bacterium | reverse complement strand
ATCGCCGACGGCATCCCGGTCCAGGACATGGTGCAGGTGAAGCGCTACGCCGCTGACCGCAATGCCGTGATCATCGGACCGAACACGCCGGGTATCATCACTCCGGAAGCCTGCAAGGTCGGCATCATGCCGTCACATATCTATACACCGGGCCGCATCGGCGTGGTGTCGCGCTCCGGCACGCTCAACTACGAGGCCGTGCAGCAGATGTCCGCGCTGGGCATGGGCCAGTCGACTTCGGTGGGCATTGGCGGTGACCCCGTCAACGGTACCGACTTCGTGACCGTGCTGCGTGCCTTCGAGGATGACCCCGAGACGGATGCCGTGATCATGATCGGTGAAATCGGCGGCCCGCAGGAAGTCGATGCGGCACGCTGGGCGAAGGAAAACATGCGCAAACCCATCGTCGGTTTCGTGGCGGGCGTATCGGCACCGACCGGGCGACGTATGGGCCACGCGGGCGCCATCATTTCCGGGGAAGCGGATACCGCGAACGCGAAAATGGACCTGATGGAGGAACTGGGCGTGCACGTGGTGCGCAATCCCGCCCTGATCGGCGAAACGGCACACCGGGTATTCACCTGATCCCGGAAAATCGGGGTCTGTCCCCCAGCGTCTTTTTGCCGCCCGACGGTCTGTACAGGCCGTCGGGCGGCATTGCCTAAGACGCCCCTACCGCTTAAACTACCGCCTCGAAATAGTATCGATAAATTACCGTTTTTTTACGGATTTCCACTTAGCAGACAGGATACGCACGGAGTATTGCATGGCCATAGAGAGAACCTTTTCCATTATCAAGCCCGACGCAGTTGCCAAGAACGTGATCGGCGAGATTGTCAGTCGCTTCGAGAAGAATGGATTGCGTATCATCGCCATGCGTATGATGCACCTGACCAGGGAACAGGCAGAGGGCTTCTATGCCGTGCACAAGGAGCGTCCTTTTTTCAATGACCTGGTGGCCTTCATGACCTCCGGGCCGGTGGTTGTGCAGGTGCTTGAGGGTGAAAACGCCATCAGCAAGAACCGCGAACTGATGGGTGCGACCAACCCCCAGGATGCTGCCCCCGGGACCATTCGGGCGGATTTCGCCAGGACGGTCGACGAGAATGCCGTGCATGGTTCCGATGCACCCGAAACCGCCGCCGAGGAAATAGCGTTCTTCTTTGGTGAAGGCGGCCTGTGTCCGAGAACCCGCTAGCCGCAGAGGAACAGGCAGGTCATGACAGCTGCAGCCAAAACCAATCTGCTGGATCTGGACCGGACCGGTCTGGTGCAGTACTTCGCTGAACGCGGCGAGAAGTCTTTTCGCGCCACCCAGGTGATGAAATGGATTCATGACCAGGGCGTTGCGGATTTTACTGCTATGACCAATATCAGCAAGGCCATGCGCGCCAGCCTCCAGGATACAGCCGAAATTCGCCTGCCGGAGATCGCCGCGGACCAGCTTTCCGACGATGGTTCGCGCAAATGGCTGTTCCGGCTGGAAGACGGCAACTGCATCGAGACGGTCTTCATCCCGGAGGCGGAGCGCGGCACCCTGTGCATTTCCTCGCAGGTTGGCTGCATGCTGAACTGCAGTTTCTGCTCGACCGCGCAGCAGGGCTTCAATCGCAACCTGACAACCGGGGAAATCATTGGCCAGCTGTGGCTGGCTGCGCGTGCCCTTGGCCAGAACTCGCAGGGTGAACGTGTTGTTTCGAATGTCGTACTGATGGGTATGGGTGAACCGTTGCTGAACTATGACAATGTGGTGCGGGCAATTCGCATCATGCTTGACGATTTCGCCTATGGTCTTTCCAAACGGCGGGTTACGCTGAGTACCGCCGGGGTCGTGCCGGCTATCCAGCGGCTGCGTGAAGACTGCGATGTCAGCCTCGCCGTATCGCTGCACGCACCCGATGACATGCTGCGTAACGAACTGGTGCCCCTGAACAGGAAATACCCGATCCAGACACTGCTGCAGGCCTGCAAGGACTATGTCGGCGAGGGTCGTCGGCGGGTAACTTTTGAATACGTGCTGCTGGAGGGTGTCAACGACAGCGATGCAGATGCGCGGCGCCTGATTCGCTGCCTGGAAGGCGTACCGGCCAAGGTCAACCTGATACCCTTTAACCCGTTTCCCCGGACGCGCTACCGGCGCAGCAGTGATGCGCGCATAGACCGTTTCTTCGGGATGCTCAACGCTGCCGGTATTGTTACCATCACCCGGCGCACCCGCGGCGATGATATCGATGCGGCCTGTGGCCAGCTTGCCGGACGCTTCCAGGATCGTACCCGGCGCCGTGACCGTGGTCTGGTGGTGACACAGGCGGCCGGGGCATGAAGCAGCGCCTGCAACAGCTTGGCGTCGTTCTGCTGCTTGCACTGCTCGCGGGATGTGCAACCATTGGCGAGGATGGCCAGGTCATCGACAAGGAAAAGAAAAGGGCCGCGGTGTCGCAGGCCAACACCATGCTCGGGGTCGAATATCTGCGTGCGGGTAACTACGAAATGTCGCGGGAAAAACTGGAGAAGGCGCTGGCTGCCGACCCCGACAATACCCAGGCGCATGACGCTATCGCGGTACTCTTCGAACAGGTGGGCGAACCCGACAAGGCAGAGAAACACTACAAGAAAAGCCTGCGTCTGGATCCGGACAACCCGCGTGGACACAACAACTACGGCCAGTTCCTGTGTGCTCGCGGGCGCTACAAGGATGCAGAGAAGGAATTCCTGACCGCGGCAAACGACCCGTTCTACCCGGTACCGTCCCTGGCGCTCACCAATGCCGGCCTGTGCGCCTTGCGCATCCCTGATGAGGAAATGGCCGAGAAATATTTCCGGAAGGCACTGGAGTTTGACCCGAAATATCCACCGGCACTGTTGCAGATGGCGACGCTGAGTTACTCGAGGAGTAATTACCTGAGCGCGCGCGGTTACCTGCAACGCTACCGGGAATCGGGCCAGGATACGCCGGAAAGTCTCTGGCTCGGCATCCGCACCGAGTATGCGCTCGATGATCACCGGGCCTGGGGTAACTATGCCCTGATCCTGAGAAACAACTTCCCCAACAGTCCACAGGCTGCTGAATTGCAGAAATGGGAATATGAGCGCCGGTCAGGAAAATGATGCCATGTCCGGTGGTCCCGTCAGCAGTGAGACGGCATCGATAGGCAAGCGCCTGGCCCGGGCAAGGGAAGCGCGCAAGCTTACCATCGAGAAGGTTGCCGATACCCTGCATCTTGATGTCAGGACAGTCGAGGCGCTGGAGCGCGATGACCGGGCGGCCCTGCCGTCACCGATCTTCGTGAAGGGATACCTGCGCGGCTACGCGGCGCTGGTCGGCCTGCCGGCAGAGGAACTTGTCAGTGAGTACACGGCCCTTGCCGGTGAACCGCCGCCACTGACAGTGGTGAGCATCAAGCAGAAGGTCCCGTTTTTCCAGTTGCCCTCGGCGCGGCTGCTGCGAAAAATCATCCTGCTGCTGCTTGTCGCCATCATGATCTGGCTGGCCTATCCCGTTGTCGAGCAGCTCATCAACATGCGTGGCGCCCCCGGGGAGGAGACGCTGCCGGGGCGTCTGGAGCTGCCGCCAGTCGACACTGCCGCAGATTCCGCGACAATCATTAACCAGACCGAATAAGGCAATGCGGGCTGTCGCTGCGGAATACACCCGCAGCGGCAGCGCGCGTCACCACGAAATCCGGACCAGCAGTTATGGCGAAGACGATCCAGGCCATTCGCGGCATGAACGACATTCTTCCTGCAGAGAGTGCTGCCTGGCAGCACCTCGAGGAGATGCTGCGCAACGTCGTGCATGCCTATGGCTACCGGGAAATCCGTATGCCCCTGCTGGAGAAAACGGAACTGTTCAAGCGTTCCATCGGGGAAGTCACCGATATCGTCGAAAAGGAAATGTATACCTTTGACGACCGCAACGGTGACAGCCTGACATTGCGACCGGAAGGGACCGCCAGCTGCGTGCGTGCCTGCATGCAACACGGTCTGCTGCACAACCAGCAGCAACGGCTGTGGTACGCCGGCCCCATGTTCCGGCATGAACGTCCGCAGAAAGGCCGCTACCGCCAGTTTCACCAGGTCGGTGTCGAGGCCTTCGGCATGACAGGACCGGACATCGATGCGGAGATGATTTTCATGACCGCGCGTATCTGGGAGCGGCTGGGCCTGAGCGGGGCGGTGTTGCAGCTCAACTCGCTCGGTACGCTGCAGGCGCGGGCGGCATACCGGGATGCGCTGGTGGATTACCTGCAGGCCCATGCCGACGCCCTCGATGATGACAGCCGGCGGCGTCTCGACAGTAATCCGCTGCGCATCCTGGACAGCAAGAATCCGGACATGCAGTCCCTGCTGACGGCTGCCCCGAGTCTGCCGGATTACCTGGATGATGAATCCCGCGAGCATTTCACTGCACTTCGTGGCCTGCTGGATGCCGCCGGGATTCGCTATGAACTCAATCCGCGGCTGGTGCGGGGCCTGGATTATTATTCGAAAACCGTGTTCGAGTGGGTTACCGATCAACTCGGTGCACAGGGTACAATCTGTGCCGGTGGCCGTTACGACGGACTGGTGGAGTACCTCGGCGGCAAGCCGGTGCCGGCAGTCGGTTTTGCGCTGGGCCTCGAGCGCTTGCTGGGGCTGCTGGCTGCCGGGGGCGTCGATCTCCCCGGGAATGATCCGCACGTCTACCTGGTAATGGACGGGGAACAGGCTACGGAACGCGGCATGGTGTTTGCCGAAGAACTGCGTGCTGCATTGCCCGGCCTGCGGCTGCAGGTGAATTGCGGTGCGGGCAGCTTCAAGAGCCAGTTCAAGCGTGCCGATCGCAGCGGGGCCATTTTTGCGCTGGTAATCGGCGACAGCGAAGCCGCGCAGCAACAGGTTATAGTCAAGCCGCTGCGCAGTGACGCTGGCCAGGAGTTGCTGTTGCAACAGGATATTGCCGGCATCATTGCTGCACGGCTGCAACTGCCGATCGTGACCTGAGCGTGCGGTCGGCTATGAACCTATGTCAGTAACAGGAGTTATTTGATGGATACGCTTACAACTGAAGAACAGCAACTTGCCGCCATCAAGCAATGGTGGAAAGAGAACGGCAGCTCCATTGTCACGGGTGTCGTGCTCGGACTGGCAGTGCTGTTCGGCGGCAAGGCCTGGTTTGCCTACCAGGAACGTAACGCCCAGAGTGCCTCGAATATCTTTGCCGTCATGCTGGGTGCGCTGCAGAATGGCGACGCCCTGAATGCCGGCGAAAAGGCCGGTATGTTGCTGGCGGATTACGGCAATACACCCTATGCGGCACTCGGAGCGCTGGCACTGGCCCGCATCAGGCTGGAGGAAGGTCAGCTGGAGGCTGCCCGCGGCCAGTTGCAATGGGTGCTCGATAACAGCGACAGCGAGATCTTCCGGGATATCGCCGGCTTGCGCCTGGCGCGGGTCCTGATCGCCAGCGGGGAGCTGGATGCCGCCGCCGCCATTGCCGGCAAGGTGCCTTCCGATGGTGCCTTCGACGCACTGTTTGCAGAAGTCCGGGGTGACATCCTGCGTGCGCGCGGTGACCTGGTTGCGGCCAGTGATGCCTACCAGCAGGCGCTGGCCGCCATGCCGGGGGATTCGCAGCAACGGGAATTGCTGCAGCTTAAGTATGCCGACACACTCGCGGCATCTGACGCGGCGGCAGGGACCGCAAAATGAAGCGTGCCCTTGCGGTTACGCTGTTGCTGCTGATGCTCCCGGGTTGTTCCTGGGTGGCGGGCTTTCTGGGTGGTGAGGACAATGCCGAACCTCCCGCCCCCCTGACAAAACTGGAAGACCCGTTGCCGCTGAAGAAGCTCTGGAGCAAGCGTGTCGGCGTTGGCAACCAGGAACAATTCCTCAAGCTGGTGCCGGCAAGCGCGGACGGCCAGATATACATTGCCGGCCACAAGGGCTCCGTCACTGCCCTGGATGCATTGACGGGCAAGAAGATCTGGCAGGTGAAGACTGATGCCCCCATATCTGCGGGGCCGGGTGCGGGCGAAGGACTGGTGCTGGTCGGCACCAGTAACGCCGAGGTGCTGGCGCTGGATGCCGGAGGCGGTGGTGAACGCTGGGTAGCCGCGGTCAGCAGCGAGGTACTGTCGGTTCCGCAAGTCGATCTGGGTCGGGTCTTCGTGCAGACGGTCGACGGTAACGTCACTGCCCTGGATGCGGAAACCGGTGCGCAACTCTGGATATTTGACCGTTCCGTGCCGGTCCTGACCCTGCGCGGCACCAGTACGCCGGCTGTCCAGCACGGTGTGGTGGTGGCAGGCTTCGCCAACGGCAAACTGGTGGCAATGAGTGCCGACCAGGGTTTCGTCGGCTGGGAAGCCAATATCGCCATACCCAAGGGCCGCTCGGAACTGGAGCGCATTGTCGATATCGATGGTGATCCTGTCATCGTCGGCACGGCGGTTTATGTGGCCACTTACCAGGGAAGCATCGGGGTCGTCGATCTGCAGAGCGGCAATGCCGGCTGGAAGCGTGATATGTCGTCGTATCTCAGCCTGGGTGTCGATTTCTCCCAGGTCTATGTCACCGATGCCCAGAGCCATGTCTGGGCCTTGTCGCGCAGCACCGGGTCGACCGTGTGGAAGACAGAGGACCTCGCCTATCGCCGTTTGACTGCGCCGGAGCCATTCAATGATTACATCGCTGTCGGTGACTACGCCGGCTACGTGCACCTGTTGTCACGCTATGACGGCCGGATTGTCGCACGCGCCAGGGTCGACAGTGACGGCATCAGTGCCCGCCCACTGGTGGTTGGCGATGTCCTTTATGTCTTCGGCAACTCGGGAAAACTTGCTGCCTTCACGTTGCCGGCGGAATAACCGTGACGCGGCTGACGCAGCCGCCGCGCCGGCTTCCTGCGCTGGCCGCATGAGCAAAGAGCATAAACCATGATACCGGTCATCGCCCTGGTGGGCCGTCCCAACGTCGGCAAGTCAACGCTGTTCAATCGCCTTACGCGTACCCGCGATGCGCTGGTTGCCGATGTGCCCGGGCTGACGCGCGATCGCAATTACGGTGACGGCAGGGTAGGCGACCGGCCGTTTATCGTGATTGATACCGGCGGACTGAGCGGGGAAACCGAAGACCTGGACGGCCTGATGGCACAGCAGGCCTGGCAGGCGATCAGTGAAGCCGACCTGGTGTTCTTTATGGTCGACGGGCGTGCCGGCCTGACGGCAAGTGACGAGACGGTGGCCATGGCGCTGCGCCGTGCCGGGAAGTCCGCCGTGCTGGTGGTCAACAAGACTGACGGTGTCGATATCGATACCGCGATGGCGGAATTCTACGCCCTGGGGCTCGGAGATCCCGTGCCGATCGCCGCGGCGCACGGCCGTGGTATCACTGCACTGATGAACCGTGCCATGCAGAGCCTGCCGCTCGGCGCGGCAAGCGACGCCGCCGCTGAAACCGACAGCGGGCGTATTCGCGTGGCCGTGGCCGGGCGTCCCAACGTTGGCAAATCCACCCTCATCAACCGCATGCTTGGCGAGGAGCGGGTACTGGCCTTCGACCAGCCGGGTACCACCCGGGACAGCATTTTTATTCCCTTTGCGCGCGATGGCGTCGAGTACACCCTGATCGACACGGCCGGTGTGCGGCGCCGGGCGCGCGTGCATGAGGCGATCGAGAAATTCAGCGTCATCAAGACGCTGCAGGCTATCGATGCCGCAAACGTCGTGCTCCTGGTGCTCGACGCGCACCAGGGCGTTGGCGACCAGGATGCCAGCCTGGCCGGTTATATTGCGGAAAAGGGGCGGGCCCTGGTCGTCGCGGTAAACAAGTGGGACGGCCTGCAATCACACCAGCGCAGCGACCTGGTTGCGCAACTGGAACGCAAGCTGCCGTTCCTGGATTTCGCGACCACCTGTTTTATTTCTGCACGCCACGGCACCGGTGTGGGCGACCTGTTTCCGGAAATCAACAGTGCCTATGCTGCGGCCACGCGGGAACTGTCTACACCCGAGCTGAACGCAATCCTTGAGCGGGCGGTCGAGGCCCACCAGCCGCCACTGGTGCGGGGACGGCGCATCAAGTTGCGTTACGCCCACCAGGGCGGGCGCAATCCACCGTTGATCGTGATTCACGGTAACCAGACGGAGGATCTGCCGGACAGCTACCGGCGCTACCTCGTCAATGTATTTCGCGAGGCACTGCGGTTATCCGGAACGCCGGTTCGACTCGAGTTCAAGACCGGCAGCAATCCCTACAAGGGACGCAGGAACAGGCTGACCCCGCGCCAGCAAAAGCGCCGCACGCGGTTGGTGCGACACGTGAAAAAGGGTCGCTAGCCAGCTGCCAAGACCCTCGGCGCTGTTTGCAGAGACCGCGGGCAGACAGTGCCGACACGACAAAACGATGTCAACCGGTCAGCATGCTCTGCAAACCTTCAGGACTTTCTGCTGCATTCCCGGCATCCTGTTCAAACCGCTGGTTGCAGCCGGCTGGCGTCATACCCTGGCAGGCAACACCCTGCATGCCGCTGGATACGCCGGCCCCGCATCTGTCTTCCGGCGCCGGGCGGCTGTGATCTTGCGCTTCCGGTGAACAGACCGGGCGTGGTGCTGCTGCGCATAGCGCAAATGGCAACACTCCCGCCGCGGCCTGGATAGCGACCGATAGGCAGTCCATGCAGACTTCCGCTGTAGCTTCCCGGCACGGCCCTGAATGCTCCGGCAGATTGTCTGCAGGGGCCGGATGGGTTGCACCCGGCACTGGCTGGTGCGTGCGTTCAGGCCGTTCTGGATAACCCCGGCGGCGATTTCCGGTCCCATGCTGACATCCGGATCCCGCTTGCGATCACCTTTCCGGCGGCTTTTTTATTTTCTGCCACGGGCTGTTCGAATCAGTGTCGAAAGGCACCTCTCCGGAAACTATAATGGGCCTGACAAGGAGTATCTCGCTATGAATAATCTCGGGCTGGTGTTTGTGGTGTTACTGGTTGCAGGGTTGATGAATGGTTGCGTTGCAGTGGTTGCTGCTGTGGGTGGTGCGGCAGCGGGTGGTTACTATGTGGCCAGTGACAAGCGCACTTTTGCAGAAATAACCGACGATGCCAGAATCACCTCTTCAATAAATGCAAAATTTATCACGGATGATCTCGTCAATCCGGTCGTTGTCAATGTGGATACCTACAAGGGCGTGGTGACGCTGCAAGGCACAGTGGACAATCCGGGAACGGCAAGGCATGCCTATGATATTGCGTACAGCGTCGATGGAGTAACGCAGGTCGTGTCAAAACTTACCATACGTTCGCAGCCCATGACGCCCTGGGGCCCGGTGGATAAATAGCACCTGTGACTGCGACGACCCGATTACCTGCAATGCCCCGGGTTGTCATTAACCTGCCTGCCGGGGCCGGGCAAGCAGGGGGAGGATGGTGTTATGGTTGCCGGAAACCTGTACCGCGATAGCTTGCGTTTCTGTTTCTGAAACGGCGCGACGGTGAAACCTGTTGAACGTCATGCGGCTGCCGGACGCTGGCATCGCGAAGTGCGGTTTTGTGGCCCGGTCTGCTGTCAGGGCGCGATATCGGCATTCCTGACGACCAGGACCTCGGGTATGCCGGCGACCTGATCGCCTTCCAGCATGAGCTTCAGGTAAGGC
>JASFOC010000051.1:0-9773 GCA_050116715.1 Gammaproteobacteria bacterium | reverse complement strand
GCCGCTACCCGAACGGCGAGGAGCGCTGCATCGCCTGCAAGCTGTGCGAGGCCGTCTGTCCGGCGCTGGCGATTACCATCGAGGCGGAAGAACGCGAGGACGGCACGCGCCGCACCACGCGCTACGATATCGACCTGTTCAAGTGCATTTACTGCGGCTTCTGCGAGGAGTCCTGCCCGGTGGACTCGATCGTCGAGACCCGCAACTTCGAGTACAGCTTTGAGCAGCGCGGCGAGAACATCATGACCAAGGAGAAGCTGCTGGAGATCGGCGACCGCTACGAGGCCGAGATCGCGGCCGACCGCACGGCCGATGCGCCCTACAGGTAACCGTTATGGATTTTGAACGCGTCATCTTCTACATCTTCGCCGCCATTCTGATCTTCGCGGCCGCGCGCGTTATCAGCGTACGCAACCCGGTGCACGCCGCGCTGCACCTGGTGCTGGCATTCTTCACCAGCGCGGGCCTGTGGCTGCTGCTGGAGGCCGAATTCCTGGCGATCACCCTGGTACTGGTGTACGTCGGTGCGGTGATGGTGCTGTTCCTGTTCGTGGTGATGATGCTGGATATCAACACCTCGCCGCTGCGCGAGGGCTTTATCCGCTATCTGCCGGTGGGTCTGAGCGTCGCCGCGCTGATCGTGCTGGAGATGTTCCTGGTGGTGCGGGCGCGCAACTTCGGCGCGGAGATGATGGCCATACCCGAACGCCACGGCGCTGACTACAGCAACGTCCGCGAACTCGGCGGGTTGCTGTACACCGATTACGTCTACCCGTTTGAAATCGCCTCGGTGATCCTGCTGGTCGCAATCATCGCGGCCATTGCGCTCACCATGCGCAAGCGCCCCGAAACCCGCTCCCAGGATCCGGCAGAGCAGATCGCCGTGAAGCGCGCCGATCGTGTGCGCATCGTGGCCATGAAGGCGGAAAAGAAGCAGTAATGAAAAAAAATGAATTCTCTCTCCCGGTGGGCGAGGGCCAGGGAGTGGCCTGGTAATCAGAGCGCGTTGCTGATTTGCCCGCCCTCTCCCCGACCTTCTCCCGGGGGAGAGGGCGTAACAGAAGCAAAGTAAAAGAATGAGTTAAATATGATTGCACTGTCAGACTACTTGATACTGGGCGCGATCCTGTTCGGCCTGAGCGTGGCGGGGATTTTCCTGAACCGGAAAAACGTCATCATCCTGCTGATGGCGATCGAACTGATGCTGCTGGCGGTGAACATGAACTTTATCGCCTTCTCCTATTTCCTTGGCGACACCGCCGGCCAGGTGTTCGTGTTTTTCATCCTCACGGTCGCCGCGGCCGAGGCCGCCATCGGCCTGGCCATCCTGGTGGTGCTGTTCCGCAACCGGCGCACCATCAACGTGCAAGACCTGGACACCCTGAAAGGATAGCGTGATGGATAATCTCTACCTCGCCATACCGCTTGCACCGCTGCTCGGCGCGATTATCGCAGGCCTGTTCGGCAAACAGATCGGCCGTGCGGGAGCGCACACGGTTACCATCCTGGGCGTGGGCATTGCCTTCGTGCTGTCGCTGGTCGTGCTGAAGCACTTCGCCATCGACGGCGCCGCACCCTACAACGAGACCGTGTACCAGTGGATGATCTCGGACGGGGTACGCTTCGAGATCGGCTTCCTGATCGACAACCTCACCGCGCTGATGATGACGGTGGTGACGTTTGTCTCGCTGATGGTCCACATCTACACCATCGGCTACATGCACGACGACCCGGGCTACCAGCGCTTCTTCAGCTATATCGCGCTGTTCACCTTCTCCATGCTGATGCTGGTGATGGCCAACAACTTCCTGCAGCTGTTCTTCGGCTGGGAGGCCGTCGGCCTGGTGTCCTACCTGCTGATCGGATTCTGGTATACGCGTCCGACCGCCATCTACGCCAACCTGAAGGCCTTCCTGGTGAACCGGGTTGGGGACTTCGGCTTCCTGCTGGGTATCGCCGCCATCTACACGGCCTTCAACAGTCTCGACTACGCCACCGTGTTCGACATGGCGCCGGCCCTGCGGGATGCGCCGTTCGAGATGTTCCCGGGTGTCGAATGGTCGCTGCTGACGGTAATCTGCATCTTCCTGTTTATCGGCGCCATGGGCAAGTCGGCGCAGGTGCCGCTGCACGTGTGGCTGCCGGATTCCATGGAGGGCCCGACACCGATCTCCGCCCTGATCCATGCTGCGACCATGGTGACCGCAGGCATCTTCATGGTGGCGCGCATGTCGCCGCTGTTCGAGCTGTCCGAAACGGCGCTGGTATTCGTCATGGTGATCGGCGCCATCACCGCGCTGTTCATGGGCTTCCTCGGTATCGTGCAGAACGACATCAAGCGCGTGGTGGCCTATTCAACCCTGTCGCAACTCGGTTACATGACCGTGGCACTGGGCGTGTCCGCATACGGTGCCGCCATCTTCCACCTGATGACGCATGCCTTCTTCAAGGCGCTGCTGTTCCTCGGCGCCGGCTCGGTAATCATCGCCATGCACCACGACCAGGATATCCGCAACATGGGCGGACTGCGCAAGTACATGCCGATCACCTGGATCACCTCGCTGGTCGGATCACTGGCACTGATCGGCACGCCGTTCTTCTCCGGCTTCTATTCCAAGGACACGATCATCGAGGCGGTGCACCACTCGCACCTGCCGGGCGCGGGCCTGGTCTATATCGCGGTGCTGGCCGGCGTCTTCATCACCGCGCTGTACAGCTTCCGCATGTACTTCCTGGTGTTCCATGGCAAGCCGCGCATGGACGACCACACCCGCGAGCACCTGCACGAGACACCCCGGGTGGTGACCTTCCCGCTGATCATGCTGGCGATACCGTCGGTGCTGGCGGGCTACCTGATCGACCCGGTTGTCTTCGGCGACTACTTCAACGGCGTGATTCATGTCGCGGCAAACCATGATGTGCTGGCGGAGATCGGCGAGCATTACCACGGCCCGGTGAGTTTCGTGCTACATGCCTTCGGCGGACCGGCCATCTACCTCGCCATTGCCGGTGTCGCAACGGCCTGGTACATCTACATGAAGAACCCGGCCATTGCCGAGAACCTGCGGCAGCGCTTCAGTGCCATCTACCAGCTGCTGGTCAACAAGTACTATGCGGACGATTTCAACGAGGCCGTGTTCGCCGGCGGCGCGCGCGGCGTCGGTCGCTTGCTGTGGAAGATCGGTGACGTGGTGATCATCGACGGCCTGCTGGTCAACGGCAGCGCCCGCGTGGTCGGCTGGACCTCCGGGGTGGTGCGCAGGATCCAGACCGGCCACCTCTACACCTACGCCTTCAGCATGATCATCGGCCTGGTGCTGATGCTCGGCTGGTTCGTGTTCCTGCGCGGAGGTGCGGCATGATCGACTTCCCGCTGCTGAGCGTGCTCATCTGGCTGCCGGTTGCCGGCGGCATCGCGCTGCTGGCGATGGATGCCATGGGCAACACCGGGGCGCGGCAGACCGCGCTGGCGGTGTCGGTGGTGACCTTCGCCCTCAGCCTGCTGCTGTACCGCGATTTCGACATGACCACGGCCGACATGCAGTTCCAGGAGCTGATCCCCTGGATTGCGGCCTTCAAGGCGAACTACCATCTCGGCGTCGACGGCATCTCCATGCCGCTGATCATCCTCACCACCTTCACCACGCTGCTGGTGGTGATCGCCGGCTGGCAGGTCATCCAGCACCGGGTGGCGCAGTACATGGCCGCCTTCCTCATCATGGAAGGGCTGATGAACGGCGTATTCGCGGCACTCGATGGGGTGCTGTTCTATGTCTTCTGGGAAGCCATGCTGGTACCGATGTTCCTGATCATCGGCATCTGGGGCGGGCCGCGGCGCGTCTACGCCACCATCAAGTTCTTCCTCTACACCTTCCTCGGCTCGGTGTTCATGCTGGTCGCGCTGATCTACATGTACCTGAAGTCGGGCAGCTTCAGCATCCTGGATTTCCACCTGCTGCCGCTGGGTATGACCGAGCAGGTGCTGATCTTCCTCGCCTTCCTGATGGCATTCGCCGTCAAGGTACCGATGTGGCCGGTGCATACCTGGCTGCCGGACGCCCACGTGGAGGCGCCAACGGGCGGCTCCGTGATCCTGGCGGCCATCATGCTGAAGATCGGCGGCTACGGTTTCCTGCGTTTCAGCCTGCCGATCACGCCGGATGCCAGCCACGCGCTCGACTGGCTGATCATCCTGATGTCGCTGGTCGCGGTGGTGTATATCGGTTTCGTGGCGCTGGTGCAGGAGGATATGAAGAAGCTGATCGCCTATTCCTCCATCGCGCACATGGGCTTCGTCACGCTGGGCATCTTCCTGGTGTTCAGCCTGATCGACAATACCGGCAGCATGGACGGCGCGGCGCTGGGCATGGAAGGCGGCATGGTGCAGATGATTTCCCACGGCTTCATTTCCGGGGCGCTGTTCCTCTGCGTCGGCGTGCTCTATGACCGCATGCACAGCCGCAGGATCAGCGACTACGGCGGGGTCGTGAACAGCATGCCGATATTCGGCGCCTTCATGGTGCTGTTCGCCATGGCCAACTCCGGTCTGCCCGGCACTTCCGGGTTCGTCGGGGAATTCATGGTGATCCTGGCAAGCTTCAAGGCGAACTTCTGGTTCGCGCTGCTGGCGGCCACCACCCTGATCCTGGGGGCGGCCTACAGCCTGTGGATGGTGAAGCGCGTGGTGTTCGGCGATATCGCCAACGACAACGTGCGCCAGCTGCAGGACGTCAACCTGCGCGAGTTCGGCATTCTCGCCAGCCTTGCCATCGTGGTGCTGCTGTTCGGCCTGTGGCCTGCGCCGCTGGTCGAGGTCATGCACGCCAGCGTCAACAACCTGCTGATCCACCTGTCCGCTTCCAAGCTGCCGCCGGAAACCGGCCTGGCGCTGCTGCAGACCGTGACGCCCTGAGGTAGCCGACATGCAATTCTCCTTCTCCGAACTCCTCACCCTGGCACCGGAACTGTTCGTGCTCACCATGGCCTGCATCATCCTGGTCGTGGAGGCCTTCGTCGGCCGGCAGCGGCCGCAACTCAGCTACGCGCTGACCCAGGCCACCCTGCTGGTCGCGGCCGTGATCAGCTGGAGCATGCTCGACACGGCCAGCGAACTGGCCTTTGGCGGCACCTTCATCCACGATCCGATGGCGGCACTGCTGAAGACCAGCATTTTCCTGGTTGCCGTGGGTGCCTTCGTGTATGCGCGCAGTTACCACTCCACCGCCGGCAGCCTGCGCGGCGAGTATTACGTGCTCGGCCTGTTCGCCATACTGGGCATGATGGTAATGATTTCGGCGCACAGCCTGCTGACGCTGTATCTCGGGCTGGAACTGCTGTCGCTGTCGCTGTACGCGATGGTGGCCTTTGACCGCGATTCCTCGCCGGCCTCGGAAGCCGCCATGAAATATTTCGTGCTGGGTGCACTGGCCTCCGGGATGCTGCTCTACGGCATGTCGATGCTGTACGGCGCGACCGGCAGTCTCGACCTGGCGGCCATCGCGGCTGCCCTGGCAACCGCGGACGAACCCGGCATGGTGCTGATCTTCGGCCTGTGCTTCATGGTGGTGGGTCTGGCCTTCAAGTTCGGTGCAGTACCGTTTCACATGTGGGTGCCGGACGTCTACCACGGTGCGCCCACCCCGGTGACGCTGTTCATCGGCAGCGCCCCCAAGATCGCCGCCTTCGCCATGACCATGCGCCTGCTGGTCGAGGCCCTGGGCAGCCTCGCAACCGACTGGCAGGGGATGCTGGTCATCCTGGTGGTGCTGTCGCTGGCGCTTGGCAACGTGATCGCCATCGCACAGACCAACATGAAGCGCATGCTGGCCTACTCAACCATTTCCCATGTCGGCTTCCTGTTGCTGGGTATCCTCGCTGCCACGCAGCAAGGCTATTCGGCGTCCATGTTCTACGCCATCACCTACGCGCTGATGGCCATCGGCGGTTTCGGCATGATCATCCTGCTGAGCCGTGCCGGCATCGAGGCCGACAGCCTGGACGATTTCAAGGGGCTGAACGAACGCAGCCCGTGGTTTGCCTTCATGATGCTGGTGCTGATGTTCTCCATGGCCGGGGTGCCGCCGACTGTCGGCTTCTATGCCAAGCTGTCGGTGCTGCAGGCCGTCGTGGACGTCGACATGATCTGGCTGGCACTCGCGGCGGTGTTCTTCTCGGTGATCGGCGCGTTCTACTACATCCGCGTCGTGAAGCTGATGTACTTCGACAAGCCGGAGACTGAGGAACCGCTGCAGGTCAACACCGACATGCAAATCGCGGTCAGCGTCAATGGTCTCGCCGTGCTCGGCCTGGGCCTGTTCCCCGGCAGCCTGCTGGCCCTGTGTGCCAGCGTGCTGGCCTGAAGCGCCTTATTTATCGAATAATCGCGCCGCAGGGCGGTGTTTGTGCCCGGTGGGGTATTCATGCCCAGTGGGGTATTTATCCCCGGTGGGGTATTTATGCCCAGTGGGGTATTTATGCCCGGTGGGGTATTTGTGCCCAGTGGGGTATTTGTGCCCAGTGGGGTATTTATGCCCAGTGGGTATTCATGCCCTTCAGTGTACTCTTGCTAGAGAGGGTAGCAGTGGCCTCTTTATGCGCGTTCCTTGGGTCCTGACCGCGATGCAGGCATCATCACAGTGTCGCAGGCTGTGGCCGTCAGGGCACATTTTTCTGTGCGCCCCCTGTCAAGGGTTGTAATACGAAGACACACTCGTTACACTCCTCGGCCGTTGCTGCGGGGTGGAGCAGTCTGGCAGCTCGTCGGGCTCATAACCCGAAGGTCGCAGGTTCAAATCCTGCCCCCGCTACCAATCAAAAACCCCCAGGCGGTCTGGCTGCCCGGGGTTTTTTATTGCCCGTAAAACGGCGTCACGCTGGCACACCCGGGATTTCGGCCACATCGTGATTGGCGGTTTCTGTGGACAGCTGAGTGCCGCGCCAGGCAGCAGGTCGTACCTGCAGAGAGCGGCAAGACCAGGGTCGGGAAATTGTCGCAAGAAGTCATGGAAGTTTCATGCCCGGGTGCAATACCATACCGGTCAGCCGGTTATACCCGGTCACTCATGGCGGCGGATGGTCTCGTTGATACCCGTGATCGCTGACACCTTTGGCAGACAGTCTCTGCGTGGCTCGAATCCGGCAAGCCAGGCAGTAACAAGGAGATACCCTGATGATGACCTATCGCACGTTTTTCCACCCGGCCATGGCGGCCCTGTTACTGGCGCTGGCAATACCCGCAGGTGCTGCGGATCCGGGCGGCAGCAGCGACTGGGCGTTTGATGTCGGTATCTACGCCTGGACACCCTCCATGGAAGTCACGCCGGACGATGGTAATTCAGTCAAGATGAGTTTCAGCGACATCCTCGACAATCTCGATATGACCTTCATGGGAGTCTTCGGTGCCCGCAAGGACAAGTGGTCGCTGCTGGGCGATGTCATCTACATGAAATTGTCGGACACGCTGAGTGGTTCCAGGAAGCTGCCGAATATCCCTGAAACTGTGACAGGCAAAGTCGACGCGGAGATGAAATCCTGGATCGTGACGGCGGCCGGGGGTTACAACCTGGTGGATACCGGCAGTTACAGCCTCGACCTGCTCGGCGGTGCCCGCTACCTCTCGATTGATGTTCCCCTCAAGGCCCAGGTAGACCAGTTCCAGCGCAAGGTGACACCATCCGGTGATATCTGGAGCGGGATCATCGGGGTGAGAGGCAAGGCAGACCTGGCAGAGCACTGGTATCTGCAGTACTACCTCGATGCGGGCGCCGGGCAAAAATCCTCAAACACCTGGCAGGCGCTTGCCGGTGTTGGTTACCAGTTCCAGAAGCTCGACGCAGTCCTGGGATATCGTTACCTGACCTATGACATCGACAGTGGAGACCTGGAAGATATTACCATCAAGGGGCCCTACGCCGGCGTCAGGTTCTACTTCTGAGCGGCCGCTGGCTGCACATAACTGCCCGGCACCTTGCAGGATTCACCGTCACCATCGCGTCTGGCCAGGCGTTACCCCCGCTGGATAATTCATCTGACCATTCTGCTTGTGCCGTTGTGGTTTGCATGAAATACCTTCCTGGGGATGTGGCACCATGATCCTTAACATGGCCATCGCCGCCTTGCTGATGGCGGTAACCACCGCAATCCACGCCTTGGGTATGCTGCTGGTGGTACGCACGGTGCTGTCGAAGGATCCGCAAACCCGCTACCACAAAAAGCTGATGCACCTGTTCTCGGTTGCGGGCGTGGTCCTGCTGATGTTCCTGGTCTCGGTGATCGAGGTGCTGGTCTGGAGTGTGACCTACCTGTGGCTGGGCGCGCTCGAGGGCCTCGAACAGGCAACCTATTTTTCCATGGTCACCTTCACGACGCTGGGTTACGGCGAAATCGTCCTTGACGAACAATGGCGCCTGCTCGCGTCCTTCGAGGCGGCCAATGGCATCATCATGTTCGGCTGGACGACCGCGATCGTGCTTGCGACCGTACAGCGCATCTACTTCAACAAGTAATTTCCGGTGCCGGCAGGTAAAACCTGACAGTCTCCCTGCCCGGGATTGGATGTGTTCCGGGGATCGCTTATGCTTGCAGACTGCCGGAGCATGCCGGCATGACAGGTTTCTTCAACATTACGGCAGGCAACCCATGGAATTTGAAAACGACATTCTGCATCTGGGCCCGTTTTTCGCGGTTACCCTCGGCATCATCGTGCTCTTTGTCGGCAAGCGGCTCAACGATGCGATCGGTATCTTGCGGGAGTTCAGCATCCCCGAACCGGTGACCGGCGGCCTGCTGTTCTCGGTCCTGATCGCGGTCGTCTATCTCGCCAGCGGTGTCGAGGTCGAGTTTGACCTCGCCGCGCGCGACGTACTGCTGGTGTACTTTTTCACCACCATCGGCATCAACGCCAGCCTCAGGGACCTGCTGAACGGCGGCAAGCCGCTGGTTATCCTGCTGGTGATCACCATCGGCTACATGTTCCTGCAGAACCTGACCGGTATTTCGGTCGCGGCATTGTTCGATCTGCCGGCAGCGGTCGGGATGCTTGGCGGCAGCGTCTCGCTGACCGGGGGGCACGGCACGGCGATCGCCTGGGCGCCGCGCATTGCAGAGGACTACGGAATCAGCAATGCCATGGAAATGGGCATAGCCTGTGCCACCTTCGGCCTGATCCTTGCCAGCATCATGGGTGGCCCGATCGCAAAGTTGCTGATTTCCCGCTATGACCTGAAGCCGACGCAGGCCGCACCGCTGGATGTCGGTGTCTCCGAAGAACAGAAGAAGGTCGGGATCGACCACCTCGACCTGCTGGATGCCATCCTTGCCATCCACATCAGCGTCATTTTCGGCTTCCTGCTCAACGAGTCACTGGAAGACCTGGGACTTAAACTGCCGTTGTTCGTCACCTGCCTGTTTGCCGGCATCCTGATCACCAACCTGATCCCGAAATCCTTCCCGCGTATTTCCGGAACAGCCTGGCCCAGCCGCAAGCCTGCCATGGCACTGATCGCCGACGTGTCGCTGGGCACCTTCCTGGCGATGTCGCTGATGAGCATGCAGCTCTGGACCCTGGTGGACCTGGCCGGGCCGATCTTCACCATCCTCGGTGCCCAGTTCCTGCTGGCGGTCAGCATCACCCTGTTCGTGGTATTTCCCGCGATGGGCCGCAACTACGACGCCGCCGTGGTATGCGCCGGTTTCGGCGGCATCTCGCTGGGTTCAACCCCGACCGCCATGGCCAACATGTCGGCGGTTGCAAAGCGCTACGGGGCCTCGCACCT
>JASFOC010000050.1:0-9792 GCA_050116715.1 Gammaproteobacteria bacterium | reverse complement strand
AGAAGTGCTACGTGCCTGCTTTGTCGCCATGGATTCGCGTGGCCGCGGAATCCTTGAGCTGCCCGTTAATAACCGAGCCGCGCCCGACTTCCCGACCCAGATAGTATCCAAAGGCAAACAGGCCGGCACCCAGCAATACCCGCATTACGATATTCATCAGCATCTCCCGCTTGTTCGCTGCATCCAGTCACAACAGTATATGCCATGCAAACCCGCGATTCCTGTTTTCATCCAGACCTGATGATAAGATGACAGCAGACAGAAACTGCACATGCGCAGCATTATGGGAGATCGTCGCACATGCATCCGCTCTTGATAATTATTCCGGCAGCTGCTTTGGTCGTGGGGCCGCGAATCTGGGTAAATCGGGTGCTGCGCCAACATAACAGCAGAAAAACCGCTTACCCGGGCACTGCCGCGGAGCTGGCGCGGGAATTACTGGATAACAACCGGTTGCCACAGGTAAAGGTTGAGCGCACCGATCTTGGCGACCATTACGACCCGCAAACCCGCACGGTACGGCTGGCACGGGACAAGTATGATCGCAACAGCCTGACAGCACAGACGGCTGCTGCCCACGAAGTTGCACACGCCATCCAGCACCATGGCAATTACGGACCTTTTATCTGGCGCATGCGCCTGGTAAAAGTAGCCCAGGTGACCGGCGAAGCCGGTTTCGTGCTACTGCTTTCGGCACCGGTCACAGCCATGTTCAGCCGCCAGCCCCTGCCCCCCCTGATCATCGGCACGGCCGCGCTTGCCATGCTGGGGACCGGGATGGCCGTTCAGCTGGTGGCGCTGCCATCCGAACTGGATGCCAGTTTCAGGAAGGCCCTCCCCATGCTGCAGGCAGGCTACATCGACGCGGCCCAGCTCGGTGAGGCGAGAAAGATACTGACCGCCTGCTCCCTGACTTACGTCGCCTCTTCGCTGGTAAGCGTGCTGCACATCTGGCCCTGGCTGGGGCGCGGTCCAGGCATTCTCGTCCCGCAACAGCCAGCAGGACTGCTTTCAGGCATGCCAGCCTGGCGCGGCAAATCGCCCGGACCCGGCGCGCCTGCCAGGCGGCCTCAATCACTGGCAAGCAAACCCGTCCATGGCGGGAACATGCATACCCTGCTGCGCACGTATGGAAAGCCGTGGATCAGGCGCTGGATGCGCCTCAAGCACGCCCGCTGATCCGCCACTGCAGCGAACGGCCGGTTACCTGGAAACCGCCCAACGGCAAATCCGCCCGCTACCGCCGGACCCTCGTTGTCCGCAAGGCGATTTACATCATCACGACCTGGTCCAGGGTCGCCGACAATTTGACTCGCAGAACGACGACGAAATACTTCGGGGTAATGCAGCTTCCCTAACGCTAGCCTAACAATTTCATTCAATATTTCTGGCATTCTGCTTGTGCAAACCGAATAAACAGGCAATGGCCAGACAGGCATGCCAACAATGGTCTTCCTGGCAATTGAATGCGCCAGCCTTTGTGAGCTACTTGACTTCTGTACTGGATTACCCGCCCAGCTGACTGCAAAGGGCTCGCCGGAATACGCGAATGATCACAACATGGTTTTATTTTCTGCTGTGTGTCGCAACCATCGGGATTGCGGGTGTGAAACTCACCCACTACGGGGATGCGATTTCGGACAAGACCGGCATCGGCGGCACCTGGATCGGAGTGCTGCTGCTGGCAACGGTGACTTCACTGCCGGAACTGGCAACCGGGATCAGCTCCGTTACCCTGGCAAACGTTCCGAACGTGGCAGCAGGCGATGTCCTTGGCAGCTGTGCGTACAACCTGTTGATTCTGGTCCTGCTGGACTATCTTGATCGTGACAATCCCCTGTACGTGCATGCCAAGCGCGGACACATCCTCGCGGCCGGGTTTGGTATTGTCATGCTTGGATTTGTGTGCTGGAACCTGGTGCTGGCCCTGTACGGACTGCAGTGGTCTTTCTGGAACATCGGCCTCTACAGCCCGCTGATCCTGCTGCTCTACGCCATCGCCATGCGCACCATTTTCCTGTACGAGAAAAACCATGTTGCAGAATTCACCGACATGGAGCCTGACAAATATCCCGACCAGTCATTACGGGGCCTGGTGCTGCGCTACAGCATTGCCGCGGCATTCGTGGTTGCGGCCGGTATCTGGCTGCCTTACGTCGCCACCGATATTGCCGAGCAAATGGGCTGGTCGCACAGTTTCGTGGGAACGATGTTTGCCGCATTAGTGACTTCATTACCGGAACTTGTCGTGACATTTACCGCCGTTCGTATCGGCGCCGTGGACATGGCCATCGGCGACCTGCTTGGCAGCAATCTGTTCAACATCCTGATCCTGACAGTCGATGATATTTTTTACCGCAGCAGCGACCTGCTCTCATCGATATCATCGGTCCACCTGCTATCCGCAATCTCGGCAATCAGCATGACCGGCGTGGTGATTGTCGGCATGTACTATCGCTCCAGCCGGCAACTGTTCAACCGCTTCGGCTGGACCAGTATCGCCCTGCTGATTATTTACCTGGCTAATGCCAGCCTGCTTTACCTTCACTCCAGTAGCGGCGGTGATGCAGAACTCATCGGGCCGGATCAGAGCGTTAACCAGCACTCCCCCGAGACAGACAATCTTTCTATATCAGACAGCAGCTCGTAGCATAAGCGGGTAGTGGGCAAACAGGACAAAACCGGAACGCAATGAAGACGCTGAGCCTGATCGCCCAGAAAGGTGGCACGGGTAAAACAACGCTGAGCATACACCTGGCGGTTCAGGCAACGCTTGCCGGTCTAAAAGTACTTATCGTGGATTCCGACCCGCAGGCAAGTGCCACGTCCTGGTGGCAACGACGCAAGCTCGACACCCCCACACTTGTACAGGGCCGCGGCGAGGCGGTCCCTGAGATATTGCAAAGGGCAGTAGATCGCCGTTTCGATCTGGTGATAATCGACACTGCGCCGCACAGTTCAGAGGAATCCGCGCTCAGTGCTCGCCTTTCAGACCTGGTCTATATCCCGACACGCCCCGCAATTCTCGACCTGGACGCGATTGGCGCATCCACGGAACTCGTTGCCAGTATCGGCGTACCGGCCAGCATTGTCCTCAACGCCTGCCCGCCGGCAACGCGATTCGGCGAGCCGCATATCGTTTCCGAGGCGCGCCAGGCACTTGGAATCTACGCCATTCCCGTGTGTGATGTGGCAATAGGCCAGCGCGCAGCATTCAGCCATGCCTTGATTGACGGGCGGGCCGTCACCGAGTTTGACCGCAACGGAAAGGCTGCCGGTGAAATTGACCGCTTGTGGACTACACTGACAGCAGAGTTGGCGCTATGAAACGACGCCCCAAACTGGACTTGTCTTCCGGCAAGAACACGCATAAACCACAGCCCGCAGGCCTCGATGCGGAAATACCCCGTCCTGCCGGCAGCCCGCAGGATGCAACAGGGAACAACGCCCGTGAACGGGCTTCCCGGTATTTCGCTAATGTGGATAATGCATGTGCCCCCGGGGCGCCCGGCTGGCCTTTCAGCAGGCGATACACCAGGATCCTGGTCGTCACAGCGGCAGCCGCGTTGTCATTGTACCTGCTGAAACGCAGGTTTTTCTGAACACGCCGCTGCTACCATCCCTCCACAGGGCTGAACTCCTGCTCTGCTTCGATTTCTTCATCCACCAGGCGCTGGTACTGCTTCCTGACCAGGTCTGAACCGTAATCGCGCTCCAGACGGCGCACAATGAAGTGGCCTTTCGCAACGTCCTGGTAATGCCGGATGAAGATCAGGTTTAACAACGAGCCACTCAATGCCCCGGCGATTGGCACCATCTGGGCAGCCGTCTTGTCGGAAACCACTACGCCAAAGCGGGCGGCGATGGCACGTACATACTCGATGGCAGCAGGAATATGCGGCCCCCGGGTACCTGCAGCGTATTCCAGGATATCTCTCTCGAAGTAAAGGCCCAGGGTGATTCTCATTCCGTAATAGCCAAGGTCAGCAGCCTCGTCGTCCCTGGTGCGCCCGCCCAGCGCAAACACCTGCACACAGGCCATACACGCTTCTGCCTGGCTGAGGTCCTCTCCCTGGCTGTTGGCGATGTCGGCGATCGAACGAAGGATAAGCGTTGTTGTGAATGGAAGTTCAGCCAACAGGGTTAATGGCCCAAAAAACCCCGCCACACCGCCCGCACCGACTGCAACAAACCGGTGCATCCAGATGTGCGCCGGCGTCACACTCGATGTATCCAGGGATGCAAGCGCAACTTTCATGGATTTACATATGGCTTCCTGTGCGACCCGCTCCATGCGTTTGCGCCAGGGCTTGTGCAGAAGGGAAAGCCCCTCCTCGATCGGGTATGCCAGCAGGTTGCTGAGGCGAGCGGCCAGAGAAGGATGTTCCAGGTGTTCGTAAGCCCAGCGAAGCTCGGACATCGCTTCATCTGGCAACGCTGCAGTCGCGTGCTTTTTCATAATGTGATCCGGTTGCCCACACACCACATTGTAGCCTCATTCAACACTCAGGGCATCACAGCCTGGCGTCAAGGCAGGGTTCAGGTTTGCGACTTTGCGCTGCAGGCAGCGAATAGTCCCACGGCCATGTGTATGCAAGGCAGGCACGGTGTCGGACGCCGCCCCCCTGGCAGCATCACCGATGCCGTCACCCAGTCGTATGCAGAGCCGGTGCTGGTAAAGCGTTCGCCCCACGGGAAATGACGGGCATTGGGAGGAATGGCCCGGAGAAATAACGGACATGTGGTATTCTGGTGCGCCTGCTAATACTCGCCTAATATTTGCCTGATAATGTGCTAATGACTTCGTATGCATTGACAGTAAGCCTGATTCCGGGGAAGCAGTCAGCGGCAGAGATGCAGCCTGCCAAGCAATAATCACTTTCAATTATCCTGCCTGGCCGTGCCGACTATGCATGCAAACAACACAGCTTCGGGTGAACTTATCAGGCTGACGCATACCACCCGGCACGGCCGCGCACGATTCGAGGTTGCCGGACTGTACCGCACGCCCCGGCTGAAAAAGCTGCTGGAGCAGCGCCTGGTCGAGATTTCCGGGATCCAGCGTGTCAATGCCAGCACCCTTAGCGGCCGGGTACTGCTCATTTTCAACCCGGACGTCGATCTCACAGAAATCGCACGGCATATCGAGTCACTGCTGGCAGGAAGCAGGACACCGGCTCTCAAGGCCAGACAAACACACAAACTGCCGCAGTACAACACATCACGAATCCTGCACAGCTTTGCTGCACTGCTCAGGGAACTGCCAGCCCTGCTGGCACGGACACCGTCACCGTCGTATGCCATGGCGGCCGGGCTACACCCTGATGACTTCCAGGATGTCCCGCAACAGGAGATATGGCCCTGGCACCTCATGACCCTTGCTGATGTCCTGGGCCGGCTGGATGCAACTGCAGACAAGGGCCTGGGCAGCGAGGAAGTCGAAACCCGCCTGCAGCGTTACGGCTATAACACGCTTCACGCCAGCCGCGGACGTTCTGACCTGATGATCTTCCTGGGGCAATTCAACAGCCCGCCGGTTTACCTGCTGGGCGCTTCCGCAGCGATTGCCCTCGTCACCGGCGGCATGCTGGACGCCGCGGTTATTCTCGGTGTTGTATTGATTAATTCAGCGATCGGCTTCATCACGGAACGCCAGGCCGAGAAGACCATCGCCGCGCTGACCAGGAGCGGCGTACGCTCGGTGCAAGTGCTGCGCGATGGCGAAAAAATGGATGTAGAGATCGAGAACATCGTTCCGGGTGATATTCTTTTACTTGCTCCCGGCACCTATGTCGCTGCAGATGCGCGCATCCTCAACAGTCACCGTCTCAGCGTTGACGAGTCCGCCCTCACCGGGGAAAGCCTGCCGGTCACCAAGGACCATGAGTACATTGCCCGCGAGGATACACCGCTCGGGGACCGCATCAACATGGCCTACATGGGTACCCACGTCAGCGGCGGCAACGGCCGGGCCGTGGTTGTGGCGACCGCCGCCGCCACCGAACTGGGGCAGATCCAGACCATGGTCGGCGAGGCCGAGGCCCCGGAAACACCGATGCAGAAGCAGCTGGACCGCATGGGCACCACGCTGGCATTGATCAGCGGCGGCGTCTGCGCCGGGGTGTTCGGTGTCGGCGTGCTGCGCGGCTACGCAATGCTGGAAATGCTCAAGTCATCGGTTTCCCTGGCCGTGGCAGCCGTCCCGGAAGGCCTTCCGGCCGTCGCCACTACCACGCTGGCCATGGGCATCTCGGACATGCGCAAGCACAACGTGGCCGTGCGCCATCTCGATGCCGTGGAAACGCTTGGCGCGGTGCAGGTCTTCTGTATGGACAAGACCGGCACCCTGACACTGAATCGCATGTCAGTGGTTGCCGTGTACAGTGGCGAGCTGGCCTACGCCCTTGTCGACCACAAATTCATCTCCAGCGACAACATGCTGCAACATCCCGGCGAACACGAGGAGCTGGTACGCCTGATGCAGGTGGTCTCGCTGTGCAGTGATGTCGAAATCAGCGGGGTACCGGGTGACTGCACACTGGAGGGATCCGCAACGGAAAAGGCCCTCGTCGAACTGGCACTCAATACCGGCATCGATGTCATGGCGCTGCGCAAACAGTACCCGAAACTGCATACCCGAGATCGTGCCGAGGGCCGTCCCTACATGACCACGCTGCACCCTTATCAGAATGGCAAGCATCTGCTTGCCGTCAAGGGCAGTCCTGACGAGGTGCTCGAAATGTGCAGCTTTCAGGTAAAGAATGGCAAGCGTGTACGGCTCACCAAAAAGGCACGCCAGGCCATCAGCATCGAAAATGAACGCCTTGCCGGTGATGCACTGCGCGTGCTCGGCGTGGCCTACCGTGAGCTCGATGAAGACATGATGCCCGCCAAGACCGGGCAACTCGTCTGGCTGGGTCTGGCCGGCATGGCCGACCCGATGCGAACCGGCATGGACAAGCTGATCGCCCAGTTTCACCGCGCCGGCATCGAGACCGTCATGATCACCGGCGACCAGAGCGCCACGGCCCAGTCGATCGGCCAGCAACTGGGCCTGAGCCAGGGAAAGCCGCTGCAGGTGCTTGAAGCCAGCAAGCTCGAGGACATGGACCCGGAACTGCTCGCCGGCCTGGTCAGTAATGTGCATGTCTTCGCCCGCGTCAGCCCGGCACACAAACTCAAGATCGTGCAGGCCTTCCAGCAGGCCGGCAAGGTCGTGGCAATGACCGGCGACGGCATCAACGACGGCCCGGCGCTCAAGGCCGCGGATATCGGCGTCGCCATGGGCTGCGGCGGTACCGAGGTCGCACGCGAGGTCTCGGACGTGGTGCTGGAGGACGACAACCTGCACACCATGTCTGTGGCCATCAACCAGGGCCGCACGATCTACAACAACATCCGCAAGATGATCCATTTCATGATCTCGACCAACCTCACCGAGATCGAGGTCATGCTGGCCGGACTGGTGCTCGGCATTGGTCAGCCCATGAACCCGATGCAGCTGCTGTGGATCAACCTGGTGACCGACATCTTCCCCGGCCTGGCGCTGTCGATGGAGCCCGCCGAACCTGACATCATGGATCGCCCGCCGCGCGATCCTGAAGAGGCCATTATCGAGGGCCGCGACCTGAAGCGCATGGCCTTCGAGTCCGGCATGATCGGGCTGGGCACCCTGGGCGCCTATCTCTTCGGCATCCAGCGCTACGGGATCGGCCCGGCAGCCAGCACACTTGCCTTCAACACGCTGACACTGAATGAACTCGCCCATGCCTACAGCTCGCGCTCCAGTCACCGCAATGTGTTTGGCGGAAACCATCTGCGGCCGAACCCGTACCTCACCAGGGCCATCCTCGGCATGGGCGGTTTACAGGCGCTGGTCAGCCTCCTGCCAGGGACCCGGCGACTGCTGGGAACGACCCCGCTGGGTCCCGCCGACCTGCTGGCTGTCGTCGCCGGTGTGTTGCTGCCCCTGATCGTGAACGAGTACACCAAACCTGCGCCGCCCCGGGATATCATGCTGGACGACGCGGACTGGCCAGAGGAATCCCTGCTGGAAGACGAAGATGAACAGGAGATTGTGACGTGAGCGATGAATTTGTCTTTACCTCCGAATCCGTAACGACCGGACATCCCGACAAACTGTGTGACCAGGTCAGCGATGCCATCGTCGATCACTTCCTCAGGCAGGATCCGGATTCCCGGATTATCGCGGAATGCGCGGTCTCCAGCGGCGTCATGTTCATCTCCACCCACTATGCCTCCCAGGCCAGGCTCGACATCCCGAATATCGCACGCAAGGTAATTCAGCGCGTCGGCTACCCGGACAGTGTTTTCGACGCCGACGCCTGTACCATCCTCACCAGTTTCATGGACCATACAGCCACCCATTACATGCCACTGGATCTAAACGCCATGGATGATGAAGCACTGGACAGCGTTCCCGGCCGGCAGCAGGCAACCGTCTTCGGCTATGCCTGTGACCAGACCCCGGCACTGATGCCACTACCTATCTGGCTGGCACACCGGCTCGCAGACGCGCTGGATTCACCCGAAGTGGCAAAGAAACTGCCCTACCTGATACCGGATGGCGAGACGCAGGTGGGTATCGAATACCGGAACGGCAAACCGGAACGCATCCACAGCATCAACGTGGTTGTCACCCAGGCGGAAGCGGCAAGCCCGAGTCTGCAGCAGTTGCATGATGATGTATTAGCCGAGGTGATCGAGCCGGTACTGGCGAGGGAGAAGTTCAGGGCTGACAAACAGACGACCATATTCGTCAACCACGGCGGCGCCAGGATCGGTGGTGGACCATCGGTGCACTCAGGGCTGACCGGCAGGAAAACCGGCATCGATTCCTATGGCGAGTATTCCCGCCACAGCGGCTCCGCCCTCAGCGGCAAGGATCCCATGCGCATCGATCGTGTCGGTGCCTATGCAGCACGGCACGCGGCAAAGAATGTCGTGGCCGCCGGCATCGCCAGTGAATGTGAAGTTCAACTGAGTTACTCGATCGGTCTTGCCAGGCCGGTAAGCCTGCGGGTACGCACCTTTGGCACAGGCAAGGTCGATGACAGGGAGCTTGCTTCACGGGTTGGAGAAGTTTTCGATTTCAGGCCCGGCGCGATCGTGCGGGATCTGGGCCTGAAGACGATCAGCGCCGGGAATGACGGGTTTTACCAGAAGCTTGCGGTTTACGGGCACATGGGCCGCGTTGATTTCGACGTACCGTGGGAAGCGGTCAACAAGGTGGATGAATTGAAATAGCGGCGGTTGGCAATATCATGCCCCGACAGCAATCAGGATACGGTCACCACACAGCCTAGCGCATACGGCGCTGCAAACCCTCCACCAGGACACCGCTGATGAGGGAGAAGGTACCGGTTACGGCCGCGATCTTGGCAAGCTCCCTGGCTGGCGGCAACTGCAGGCGGAACTGTCCGTTGGATTTGGCCAGACCCATGTTGTAATGGATAAGCGCCTCTGCCATAAATACGCCGAAAGTGACGCCTGTCATCAGAATGCGATTCATAATACTCACTCCCTTCCAGTTCCGCGCAGCTATAATCATACGCCAGAGTCCTGGATTGACAAGTCTGTCGACCGCCACAGCATGCACAACGCTCGCGAGTCATCACATCGTAGCCACCTGCGTAGGGCCCGGCCACAGATGCGATCGGGGTAGCCGTCAGGCAAGGCCTTCGCGGTCCACCACCTCGATCAGGATCGCAATTTGTCATGCCGCGGGCTCTGCATGATCCCTGCAGCCATCCGGCCGCAAAAAGACGCTTG
>JASFOC010000049.1:0-9859 GCA_050116715.1 Gammaproteobacteria bacterium | reverse complement strand
GACCAGCTTTTTACCTGAGCCGGATGCCGGCCAGGCTTACAAGTGGTATAGCGTGGCAGCGGCTGCCGACAGTGAAACGGCTGCGCAGCGGTTGCAGGATCTGCGCAAGCGCGTGCAGCAGGACGCCCAGGCTGGAGACGAGCAGGCCAAGCGGCTGTTGCTGCAATGGCGATAAATTTTCGGGGGGTTGTGATCATGAAGAATATATTGCTGGCACTCGTCATTTGCCTGGCGCCATTATCCGGGATGGCCGCCGGTCCGGCTGGCGGCTCTGACAGGCCGCTGCTGATTCCGGGCAAACACAGTCTTTACCAGCGTGTGCTGTCCGTGCCCGGCGCCCGGATTGCAACCGAGCCGGGGGTTCAGGGGCATGCGGAACTGGTGCCCTTTACCGCGCTTTATGTCTATGCGCGCCTGGAAGAGGGTGGCAAGGAATGGGTCGAGGTGGGTATGGACCGCTTCGGCAGTCGCTCGGGCTGGTTGCTCGCAACCGATTGCATCGAGTGGAACAATGGCCTGACCGCTGCCTTCCGCGACCCGGAAGGACATGACCGGGTGCTGCTCTTCAAGGACAGCGACGCCCTGCGTCAGCTCGCCGGGCAGCGCGACCTGCAGGCGTACCAGCGGGTCTATCGCGAGGCGCTGCAGGGAGATTTGCCGCCAGACTCTCCGGTGGTCGCCATCCAGCCGCCCGGCTTTATCGATATCCAGGAAGATTTCTACCTCGTTCCGATACACCGCTACGAGGATGTCTACCTGGGGAACGAGAAGGCGCGCCTGCTGCAGGTTTCCAGTGTCCCGCTGCGCGGTGCAGCGGCGGCTGCGGGCAAGACCGGTGATATCAAGCGGGGCTATACCGCGGGCCTCGTATTTGTCATCGACTCGACCCTGTCAATGCAGCCTTACATTGATCGCACCCGGCAGGCGGTGAAGACGATTTTCGATACGCTTGGCAAGGCCGACCTGCTAGGCCAGGTGAGCTTCGGCCTGGTGGCCTTTCGCGATAACGTGGCTGCTGCCCCCGGTCTCGACTACCTGGTGCGAACCTACGTTGACCTGGACGAAGGCCGGGATGCGGACAGCTTCCTCTCCAGCTTGAGATCGCTGCGCGATGCCGGTGTGTCGAGCCGTGACTTCACCGAGGATGCCTATGCCGGGGTGAAGCAGGCAATCGAAAGCATGAACTGGGCAGGGCTTGATGCCCGCTATATCGTGCTGGTAACGGATGCCGGTGCACGCGAGGCCGATGACCCGCTTTCCAGCACCGGCCTGGATGCCGAGCGCCTGCGGCAGATGGCCCAGGAGAAGGGCATAGCGATATTCGTGCTGCACCTGCTGACGGATGCCAGCATGCCGGACCAGGCGGCGGACGCCGGGCAGTACCGGCAACTGGCGGACTTCCCGGGCATCGGCAGCCTCTATTACGGCGTGCCCACCGGCAATGTCCAGGAATTCGGTAATGTGCTGGATGCGCTGGCCAGGCAGATTACCGGGCAGGTACGGATGGCTTCCGGCAACAAGGCACCGCCCGCGCCGGTGCCGGCCAGCGACAATGCCCAGCTGGCTGAACTGCAGGCGAAGGTGGCGAAGCTGGGCTATGCATTGCGCATGCGCTATTTGCAGAAATCCGAGGGCGGCCAGGTTCCCAATGTGTTCGACGCCTGGCTACTGGACCGCGACTTCCGTGACCCCGCGCGCCCCACCCTGGACATTCGGGTGCTGCTGACCCGTGACCAGCTCTCGGACCTGAATGACGTGCTTACCCGGGTCCTCGGGGCGGCGGAGGAGGGCTTGCTGTCACCGCAGAACTTCCTCAGCGAACTGCAGAGCCTCGCGGCGACTGTAACGCGTGATCCCGAACAACTGGGCACCACCACGACCACCACGGCAGGTGCCGGGAGCAGCCTGGCGGAGATGGGTTACATGCGGGAGTACATCGAGGATCTTCCCTACAGCGGCGAAGTGATGGGCCTGTCGCTGGCTGACTGGCAAAGCTGGTCTACCCAGCAGCAGATCGCATTCCTGCATCGACTGGAAGAGAAGGTCAGTTACTATCGTGCACTGCATGACCATACCGACCTCTGGGTGAGCCTGGACGGTGGTCCGGTCAGCGGTGACTCGGTGTATCCCGTCGAACTGGACATGCTGCCCTGATGCCGGCAGGTTCCTGTAAGAAGTGACGACCGAAACTGACGCGGCCCCTGAATCCAGGGGCTCACCTATCTACTTGATGCATGATGTGGTGAAGGTCCGCGAGGCCAAGGGTGTGGCCTTTCGTCTCAGTGTGCCCAGCCTGCGGATTGACCGGGGCGAGAAGATTGCCCTGATCGGTGAATCGGGCAGCGGCAAGTCGACCCTGCTGGATATGCTTGCCTTTATCCTGCAGCCTTCCGCCGCCGGCAGCTTCCGCTTCCGTCCCGATGACACGAAGAAGGCGCTGGACGTGAATGGCTGCTGGGATGCCGATAACCTCAACCGGCTCGGCGACATGCGCAAGCAGCATATCGGCTACGTGATGCAGACAGGTGGACTGCTTCCCTACCTGACGGTGCGCGACAATATCAATCTCTCGCGCAGCGTGCTTGGCCTGAAGCGTGACGGGACTGTAGACCATCTCGCCGAGGCGCTCGGCATCGAAAACCAGCTTAAGAAGCGACCGGACGCACTGTCTACGGGTGAACGTCAGCGGGTGGCGATCGGGCGCGCCCTGGCGCACCGCCCGGCAATCGTGATCGCGGATGAACCCACCGCGTCGCTGGACCCCTATGCTGCGGAGAATGTCATGTCACTGTTTCTTGCGCTTGCGGAAGAATTCAACAGCACGGTAATCCTGGCCAGCCATGCCTGGCGCCACATCAAGGAACTCGGCCTGCGGCGCCTTGCTCACCGGACCACGCATTCCGAGGACCGCAAGCTGACTGAAACCGTGGTGAGTGGCTAGTATGTTCCGGGTATTCGGTCTGGCAACCCGCGACTACCTGCACGAGTGGCAGATGTCGGTGTGTTTCATCCTCGGGCTGGCGGCGGTGCTTGGACCGATGATGGTGTTGTTCGGACTCAAGTTCGGCATCATCGGCTCCATGATGCAGGGGCTGATCGAGGATCCCGGCAACCGCGAGATCCGTCCGGTTGGCAGTGGCCGCTACGACGACGCCTGGCTGGATAATGTGCGCGCCCGGCCGGATGTCGCTTTCCTGGTGCCGCGGACCCGCAGCATCGCGGCGACCATAGAATTGTCCGGCGGGCAGTCTTCCCGCATCGTGCCGGTGGAGCTGATTGCCTCAGGCGAAGGCGACCCGCTGCTCACACCGGGTGAACCGCTGCCGGCAGGACTCAGCCAGATGGTGCTGTCGACCGGCGCGGCGGACAAGCTGGGTGTCAAGGCGGGTGACATGCTCGACGGCAGCCTGGTGCGGCGCTATCGCGGCAAGCAGGAACGGGTACACCTGGACCTGAATGTTGCTGCAGTCGCTCCGGCACGCGCATTTTCGCGTGACGGCGCCTTTGTCTCGGTGCGGCTGCTGGAGGCGCTGGAGGATTTCCGGGACGGCAGGGCGGTGCCCGACCTCGGCTGGGGCGGGGCCCCGGCGAACACCGGGCGTACCTACACCGGATTCAGGCTGTATGCGCGTTCCATCAATGACGTGGCCGCACTCGGTGATGCGTTTGCCGAGATCGGCGTCGATGTGCACACGCAGGAGGCCGGGATCGAACTGGTGCAGCGCATGGACCGCAACCTGACCGCCATCTACTGGGCGATTGCCGTAATCGGCCTGGTCGGATTCTCGCTGTCGCTGGGCGCCAACCTCTGGGCCAACGTCGACCGCAAGCGCAAGCAGCTGTCGGTGTTGCGGCTGGTGGGGTTTCGCACCGGGGACATTGTCTGGTTCCCCATGGTGCAGGCGCTGTACACCGCTGTACTCGGCTGGGTGCTGGCAGTATGCCTCTCTTTAGTTACTGTAATGGTGATCAACAACATGATGGCCGAACAGGTGGAGCCGGGGCAGCAGGTCTGCCGGCTGTTGCCGTCCCACTACGGGATTGCGCTGGCGCTCACCTGTGGTGCCGCTATCATTGCGGCCGGACTGGCGGGGTTGCGCGCGGCGCGCGTGGAGCCGTCGGAGGGCCTGCGCGAACTCTGAGCGGAAGCGGCTGACCGGCGGCCAGTGCTGCAGGCGCTGCACTGGCCGCCGGACCATTCAGGCCGGACCTCCTGTCAACGACTGGCTCAGGCGGCCTCTGAAATCGAGGCGGGCCGGGTTTTGCGCCGCTGCGACCGCGGCGTTGTGACGTCCCTGCCAAGCAGCATCTCAAGGATGCGGCTGGATGCACCCTTGTAGAAGCCGCAGTCAAGCTCCACGGCCTCGCGTGGATTGCTGAAAGTCCCGAACACCATGTCCCACAGCGGCAAATCTGAATAATTGTAGCGATGCACGCCGCGGGCATGGTGAATATTGTGGCTCTCCGGGCGCTGGATGAGGTAACCCAGCCAGTGCGGTGTGCGGATGTTGGCGTGCTGGAACATCGCGTTGAAGGTCAGGAACAATGCGGAAATCACCCCGGCCTCCAGACTCAGGCCCAGCAGCGGGAACAGAACCAGGCTGCTGATGCTGGCAAACACGGCTGCATCCAGGGGATGCAGATAGTTCGCCCCGAATGCGTCCAGGCTCTCGGCGCTGTGGTGCATCTGGTGCCCTGCACGCCACAGCCAGTTCCACTTATGCGCGGCGCGGTGATACCAGTAGTGGCCGAATTCGTACACCAGGATGCCGGGAATCGCGCCCCACAGGCCCAGGCCGCTGCTGTCGAAGAGATGAATTCCGTCGAACAGGCTGCCCCAGAACAGCGCAACTTCTCCCGTCAGGAAAACGATGGCGGCACTGACCAGCATGGCGCGCAGGCGCCAGTGGCGGGTCGTGCTAAAGCGACGCCGCCGGACGATGAAATCCAGCAGCAGGAAGCCCGGTATCAGGGCCAGGGTAATGGTTTCAATCAGATCTGTCATGGCGTGTGCCCCCCGTGTGTATTGATGACTGACTACATGCATACCGTTTGGTATGTTTTTCAATATAGTTGCTCGGCCGGGGCTTGTAAAGACCATTCGGTATGTTTTATTTCAAATAATTAATACCAAAAAACATATAGATACTGATGTATATTTCAAATTTCCTGTTGAATTAACAGTTTACACATACCGATAAGTATGTTTATATACGGGCATGGCAAGCAAGGGTGAGGCAACGCGCGAGCGCATACTGGATGCAGCCCAGGCGATGATCCTGGATCATGGTTTTGCCGGGGTGTCGGTGGATCGCCTGATCCAGAGCCTGGGGCTGACCAAGGGGGCGTTTTTTCACCACTTTAAAAACAAGAACGACCTGGCACGATCGCTGATCCGGCGCTACGCGGATGCGGGGATGCAGTTCTTCAGGGACAGCCTGGCACGTGCCAGAAAGCTCAGCGCCGATCCCCTGCAGCAGTTCCTGATCATCATCGGTTTGTATGAAGAAATGTTTGCGGATCTGACCGAGCCGTATCCCGGTTGCCTGCTGGCTTCCTACGTGTACGAGCTGCAGCAGTTCGACGCGGAGACGCGTGCCATCATCAACGAGGAATTCATCCTCTCCCGCACCGAATTGTCGCGACTGATCCGGGAAATCATCAAGGAATACCCGCCACGCAGGGCGGTGGACCCGGTGTCACTGGCAGACGGCTTCATGTCGGTCTTCGAGGGAGCCTTCGTGTTGTCGAAGTCCCTGGGCGAGGCGGACGTCACCATCAGGCAGCTGCGCCACTACAAGGCGTACATCGAGCTGTTGTTCAGCCAGGATTGAGCGGCAACCACGAGCATCCGGAATCTTTACCTCTGCCGGTGGATTCAGTTTTGCAAGCAGCCCGGCTATGCTGCTGCCTGGAACCTCGCCAAGGTGATACCGATGCACTACCGGGAATTTACTGACAGCCTGGACCGGGAGGCCTGCCCTGACGGCCTGCAGCCCTGCCTGCAGGCGCTGTGGTACGACGCACAGGGGGAATGGGATGCAGCCCATGAAATCGTGCAGCAGACGGGCGGTGACATGGCCGCGCGGATTCATGCCTACCTGCATCGCAAGGAAGGCGATGACTGGAATTCACGCTACTGGCATCGCCAGGCCGGGTCCATGTTCCCTGCAGGCATGAGCCTGGACGCGGAATGGGACATGCTGGTACGGGAACTGACGGAGACCTGAGATGGCATTGCTTGGCTTGATCAGTGATGTACACGCAACCGCCGCCCCGCTGCAGGAGGCCCTGGCGATTTTCAAACGGGCCGGCGTGGACCAGGTCCTGTGCGCCGGTGATATCGCCGGCTATCACGACGAAGTGGAGCAAACGGTCGCGCTGCTGGTCGATAACGATGTGCAGACCGTGCGCGGCAATCACGACCTGCGCTACCTGGACCGCTGTGGGGAGCATGAGGATGGCCCGGCTGCCGCCTACTTCAGGCAATTGCCCGCTGTGCTCGATATCGAGATCGCCGGCAGGCGGGTCTGCATGGTGCACGCGGAGCCACCGGATGCCTGTGACGGCGGCGGCATCCGCCTGCTGGACCAGGATGGCGGGGTGCGCCCGGAACGCGCGGAGCTCTGGACGCAGCAGCTTGCCGGTTGTGGCTGCGACGTGCTGGTGGTCGGGCATGCCCACCAGGTGTTTGCCGAGCGGCTGGGCGATACCCTGGTGGTGAATCCCGGCAGTACCGTTTTCAATCATTCCTGCGCAATCCTGCACCTGCCGGAGATGAGCGTGCAGCTGCTGCCGCTATCCGGCCAGCTGATCAGGAAAACCTGGAACTGGGCGGATTACATGGCCGGCAAAGACTAGGCCCGGGGGTACGGCTGCGGTAATGTTTTAAGGGTTGCCCGGCCGCGATGCCGGCTTCAAGCAAACGCGCAGGAGGGCGGCGTATTTGCCCGCCGGGCTTTGCCGGCAGGTGGATCCATTGTCTGGCCTGGGTGAAGACCGTCAGGCCGGAGTCCGGGATTGAATGCAGAACGCTCCGGATTTCGCTTCGCTGCATCCAGGCCACTGCCTGGACGGGGCGCTGTTCCAGAACAGAAGCCCCTGATTTGCCTGTTTCTGGCATTATTATCTGCCCATGACCAAATTCATCAAACCCTCGAAAACCCTGGCACGGCTCGCCGGGCGCGCGATTGCCGATTTCAGCATGATCCGTGCTGGCGACCGCGTCCTGCTCGGGCTTTCCGGTGGCAAGGATTCCCTGTCGCTGCTGCATGTCCTGCACTACCTGCAGCAGCGTGCCCCCGTGACCTTCGAACTCGCGGCGATAACCGTGGATCCCATGGCTGGCGACTTCGACCCGTCTCCCATGATCCCGTACCTCGCCGCGCTGGGGGTTGAATACCACTACGTGCGCAGGCCCATCATGGAGATGGCAAGGGAACACATGGGCAGGAAGTCCTATTGCGCCTTCTGTTCGCGCCTCAAGCGCGGCCTGATGTACCAGACGGCGCGCGAACACGGCTGCAACGTGATCGCGCTGGCACAACACCTCGACGACCTGGCGGAAAGCTTCCTGATGTCGGCGTTTCACGGCGGCAGGCTGCAGACCATGAAGGCGCATTACCTGAATGATGACGGCGACCTGCGTGTCATCCGGCCGCTGGTCTATGTGCGCGAGCGCCAGACACGCGACTTTGCCTGCAACAACGCTCTGCCGGTGATAGCCGATTCCTGTCCGGCTTGTTTTGCCATGCCGACGCAGCGCCAGCACATGAAGGAACTGCTGGCGGCCGAAGAGGTGGGTAACAAGCTGCTGTTCAGGTCGCTGCTGACCACGCTGCGTCCCTTGATGCGCGATGGTCTTGAGGAGGCGCTGGCATCCCCCGGCCTGGAAAAGCGACGCGCGTGATTGATGTCCCGGCGGCATCCGGGACCCCTGTGAGTCAACCGCGCAAACCGACATGGAAACCCTGGACTTCTTTCTTGCTGCTGCAGTGATCCTGCTGGCCTACCTGGTGCGGGGTGTCTCGGGATTCGGGTCCGCGCTGGTTGCGGTGCCGCTGCTGGCGCATTTCCTGCCGTTGACTTTCGTGGTGCCCTGGGTAGTGGTGATGGATACCCTGGCGGCGCTGCTGCTGGCGCGCTCGGGTCAGCGCGGCGGGCATGTACGCTGGGATGAGATCGGCTGGCTGCTGCCGGCGGCACTGCTCGGGATCGTGGCCGGCATCCTGTTGCTGGTGAACCTGGATCCCGGGCCGCTGCTGGTTGCGCTGGGGCTGTTCGTCGCGGGGTTCGGTGTGCGTAACCTGCTGGGCCTGCATGGCGAGCAGCCGGTGTCGCGCTGGTGGGCGTTGCCCGCGGGTATTCTTGGCGGCAGCATCGGTGCGCTGTTTGCCACGGGCGGTCCTCCGATGGTGATCTACCTGAACCATCGGTTGCGCGACAAGACCGGCTTGCGGGCGACCCTTTCCGGGCTGTTCCTGATCGAGGGTTCGCTGCGGGTGGTGGGTCTGGGCATGGCGGGTTTGCTGTTTCAGCCGCAGATGGGCGGGTACCTGCTGGCGGGTGTGCCAGTGATGCTTGCGGGCCTGGCAATCGGCAACCATATCCACCTGAACCTCGGGCAGCGGCAGATGGCGATCGCGATTGCGCTGTTGCTGATCGGCAGCGGACTGTCGCTGTTGTGGCGGGTTCTCGCGCAGGTATAGTGGCAGGGCAGCAGTCCGCGGCTTGCAGGCGTGTTTTGCCGGGCGGTATGCTTGCGCCCCCCAGGGAGGCTTATCCCTTGCCTGGCCGAATTGACCCTGTGGATACGATATGAAAACTCGCGCGGAAGAAATCAAGGACCATAATATGGCCACCGGCCTGAAGCGTGCGGACCTGCAGACAGACCCCTACGAGGAGTTTGCAAAGCGCTTCACGACAGCCATCGAGTCGGGCATTCCCGAACCCAATGCCATGACGCTGGCGACAATCGACCCGACCGGCCAGCCGTGGGTGCGCACCGTCTTGCTGAAGACCTATGACGAACGCGGCTTCGTCTTCTTTACCAATTACGAAAGCCGCAAGGCGCAGCATATCGCACAAAACAACCGCGTGGCGCTGTCGTTTCCCTGGTTTGCGCTGGGCTGGGAGGTGAAGGTGACCGGCGAGGCGAGCAAGGTCTCGTTTACGGAATCCGCCAGGTACTTCGCCACGCGACCGCGTGGCAGCCAGATCGGGGCCTGGGCCTCGCCGCAGAGCCAGGTGATTACCTCGCGCTCGCTGCTGGATGCCAAGGTCGAGGAGATGAAGCGCAAGCTGCACGAGCACGAGGTCCCGTTGCCGGCATTCTGGGGTGGTTTCCGGGTGCGGCCATCAACCATCGAATTCTGGCATGCGCGCACCAACCGCCTGCATGACCGGTTCCTGTATACGCGCGAGGATGACGATGCCTGGCGGATCGAGCGGCTGGCGCCGTAGCAGGGCAACTGGCGGGCTGTAAAAAAATAGATAGCCACGGAATCCACGGAAGAACACGGAAAAAGTTTCTGACAGGCATTAATTACTTCCGTGTTTTTCCGTGGATTCCGTGGCCATGTTGTCTGCCTAGTTGGCGAGGTATTTCGCAGGGTTGACGTGTTTGTCGTTATGCAGGACTTCGATGTGTACATGCGGGCCGGTGGAGCGGCCGGTAGAACCCATCAGGGCAATCACCTGTCCCTTCTTTACGGTATCGCCGGCTGCGACCAGCGGCTGCTTGTTGTGGCCGTAGCGGGTGACGTAGCCCTTGCCGTGGTTGATTTCCACCAGGTTACCGTAACCGGCACGTTTTCCTGACCAGGTGACGATGCCGTCAGCGACGGCCATGATACTGGTT
>JASFOC010000048.1:0-9950 GCA_050116715.1 Gammaproteobacteria bacterium | reverse complement strand
CAACAGCGATGCCACGCCGCCGATATGGTCATTGTCGCCATGACTGACCACCAGGGTATCGATGCTGTGTATACCCCGGGCGCGAAAGAATGGAACGACCACCGCAGCACCGGTATCAAATGCCTCGCTGAAGCGGGGTCCGGCGTCGTAGACCAGGGTATGCCGCTGCGTCTGAACGACCGTCGCAAGCCCCTGTCCGACATCCAGCAGGGTCATGCGGACCTCACCCGGGCCTGGCCTCTCGGGCCGGACAAGCAACATCGGCAGCAGCAGCAACAGGCCCAGCCAGCGCCCCGGAATCCCGCGCGGGACCAGCAGCAGAGCCAGTCCCGGCACTCCCGGCAACAGCGTCCAGAGTGACGGCTGGTGTTGCTGCCAGGTAGAAAACGGCGCAGCTTCCAGCCAGTCAAGCCACAACCACACGGGATCCAGCAGCGTCGCAGCGAACAGCAGCAGGAGTTCACCCGTGGCTGCGTGGAGCAAAGTCACCAGGGAACCCAGCAGTGCCAGCGGCACGACCAGCATGCCGACCCAGGGCACGGCAATGACATTCGCGAGCGGCGCGATGACTGAGGCCGACTGAAACAGGACCAGCAGAACCGGCAACATACCCAGGGCAAGCAATATGTGCATGTAGACCCACCTGCCAGCGAGGCTCTGCCGCCCATGGCGGCCGGTGGAAAGGTAGGCAATCAGGGCAACCGCCCAGAATGACAACCACCAGCCTGCAGACAAAACCGATAACGGGTCCAGCAGAAGCGTTGCTACGGCTGCCAGGCTGAGTGCCGGACCCGGGCTCGAACGCCGGTTGAAAACGACAGCCAGCATAAATACCGTTACCATCACGACGGCTCGACGCGCTGGAATTCCAAACCCTGCCAGCATGGCATACAGCAGCGCTGCTGCAATGGCCATCAGTGCAGCCACTTTCCTGGCCGGGATAACTTCCGCAAGTCGCCCGGCATGCGCCCACAGGAAACGCACCAGCCAGAACATCAACCCTGCCGCCAGACTGATATGCAAACCGGATATCGCCATCAGGTGACTCGTTCCGGTATTGCGCAGGATATCCCAGTCCCTGGGACTGATGGCGCTGCGATCGCCAATCGTCAGGGCACGGATCATCGCCAGGGTCGGCTTGCCAGACTGCAGGCGTTGCATGGTCAGTTGCAGACGGGCACGGATCAGGGTCATGAAATCGGGACGTGCTTCCGCAAGTTTCCGGTTGCGGACATCCTCACGCACGTAGCCCGTGGCCCGTATTCGCTGCTGGAGTAGCCAGCGCTCGTAGTCGAAGCCTCCGGGATTGGCGAAACCATGCGGTCGCTTCAGGCGTACCGCCAGTTGCCAGTGTTCTCCTGCGGCTGGCAGCTGAGTGGTATCATACCAGCCCAGGCGGGCCCTGCCCTGGAAATCCTGCCAGCCGGACCCGGCATCCAGGCGTTCAACCAGCAATTGCAGTCGCAGAATGCCGGATGCAGACCTTGTCGGCATGTCCAGCACGGTTCCCTCGACCAGAACGGTCTGCGCCTCCAGCTCACGGGGCAGTTGCGGGGACAGCGCCAGCTCGGCCCGCCAGGCTGACCAGAAGAAGCCGATCACAAGCAACGCCGGTACGCGCAACAGCGGCCAGCGCAGCAGCGGGACGACCATGACAAGCAGCCAGTAATACTGCCCTGAAGGCAGTTCGGCACAGGTCTGCAGCAGGCAAATACCCGTCACAAAGGCCAAGGTGTTCAACAACATTGTTCTTCCCTGAACGTTGTCTTGCAATACCCGCCCTGTAGACGGGGGAACTTGTACTGCCCGCCGTCAATCTATCAGGCGGCCATCCTCCAGCTGCACCACGCGATCCATTCGTCCGGCAATCAGGGGGTCGTGTGTTGCGACCAGGAAACTGGTACCGAATTCCTGATTGAGCTGCAACATCAGTTCGTATACCTGCTCCGCGTTATGCCGATCCAGGTTTCCGGTGGGTTCATCGGCCAGAACACAGGCCGGATTCGTCACCAGCGCACGCGCCACAGATGCCCGCTGCCGTTCCCCGCCGGATAACTCGCCCGGTTTGTGCGACAGGCGCGCTGAGAGTCCTACCCGGTCAAGCAGTGATGCCGCACTCTCCCTGGCAACGTCTGGCGTGCTGCCACGAATCAGCAACGGCATGGCGACATTTTCCAGTGCCGTAAACTCGGGCAGCAGGTGGTGAAACTGGTAGACAAAACCCAGCGCCCGGTTACGCAGCCTGCCGAGCTGCATGGGTGTGAGTGACTTTAATGACATGCCGGTAATACTCACTTCCCCGGTCGTCGGCTCGTCCAGCCCACCCAGCAGGTGCAGCAGCGTGCTCTTGCCACTGCCCGAAGCACCCATGATGGCGATACGTTCCCCCGTGGTTATGCTGAAATCAATATCATGCAGGATAGTCAGCGGGGACTCCCCTTCACTGAAGGTTTTACCCAAACCGCTGCACCTGATCACATCACTCATAACGCAATGCCTCGGCTGGATGGGTGCGTGCCGCACGCCAGGCAGGATACAGTGTCGCCAACAGGCTGAGCACGATGGCAACAGCGGCCATGACCCAGACATCGCTCCAGTGCAGTTCAGATGGCACGTCGCTGATGTAATAGACATCCGCCGCCAGGAACTCGACATTGAATAACTGCTCTATGGCCGGGACAATGGTCTCGACATTCAGCGCCAGCGCGACACCACCGGCCACCCCCAGCAGCGTCCCGAGCACACCGATAAAAACACCCTGGATGATAAAAATTGTCATGACGGATCGTGGCGATGCACCGAGGGTCCTCAGGATGGCGATATCGGAACGCTTGTCAGTCACCACCATGATCAGTGTGGAGACAATATTGAAAGCGGCCACCGCGACAATCAGTGTCAGGATGATGAACATGACACGTTTTTCTGTTTTCACCGCACGGAAGAAGTTTGCATGCTGGCGCGTCCAGTCTTCTATCCGGTAATCACCCTGTAATTCCCTCGACAAATTACGACTGACCACCGGAGCAAGAAAGATATCATCCAGTTTGAGCCGCAGCCCCGTTACCTTGTCGTCCATCTGGAACAGCCGGGCGGCATCCTCGATGTGCGCCAGGGCCACACCCCGGTCATACTCATACATGCCCACTTCGAATATACCAACTACCGTAAAGCGCCTCAGCCTTGGCAGTAACCCGGTCGGTCCGATAGTAATCTGGGGAGACACGACGGTTACACTGTCGCCGGTGGCAACTCCCAGCGCAACTGCCATTTCGCTGCCCAGCACAATGCCGTATTCACCTGGCCGGAGCAGGTTGATGTCGCCATCCTTGATATGTGTGACCACGTCGGAGACATTACCCTCCTTGTCCGGCATGATGCCTCTCAGAATTCCACCGGTTACACGCTTGCCGTTGCTCAGCATGGTTTCACCGCTGATATACGGTGCAGATGCGACAATATGTTCCTGCCCGTCCAGGAGTGCTGACAGGTCCTGCCAGTCGGAAAGTTGCCCGGAAAAAGTAGTGATACTGGCGTGTGACGCCATGCCCAGGATGCGGTCGCGCAATTCGCGCTCGAAGCCGTTCATCACGGACAGCACCGTAATCAGGGCTGTGACGCCCAATGCAATACCGAGCATGGAAATAAGAGAGATAAAGGATATGAAATGCGTACGCCGTTTGGTATGCGTATAGCGCAAACCGATATACAGCTCATACGGACGGTACATGCAGAGTATCCTTGTTTACGGGTCTCGACTTCGGGCGCACATTATTACATAGCCTGACAGCAATTATTATCAGATCATGCAAATAATCCTGGACAGAAAAATGCCCTGCCAGGCAGGGCATTACGCAGGTTTTCCGACGAACAGGCACATCACGGAGGGCCTGAAGCGGTTAATTGTTTAAGGCACATAGATACCACCCAGCCATTGCATGACTTCATTAACCGGCAGCGAAACACTACCGCTCAAAGTGTGACAGGTGAACGAACCAGGCATATGGTCGCAACGCTGCACTCACCCGAGTCCAGCGTCTGTATTGCATCCGCCATATCAGCGTCGAGTCTCGGGATATTATTCCGCCTGTCATGTCGAGTACATCCAGGCAGACGGCTGCACCAGCTCATTTCCGGAACCGGTTACTTCGAACCCTGGATACTACTGATATCCATACTCAAAGCACCAAGATCAATATCATCATCAATTCGCAGGGTATCGAAGACCAGTACGGTCACGCGACCATCCACTGTGTACACCGGCATTCACTGCGAGGCCTGAATTACCCTGTTAATCCGGCGAATGGGTGAAAACCTCGTTGCCATCATCGCTATTGACAACAAATGTTTCGTCACTGCCACTATTATCGACAAGCGGATCAGTGACAATGGTTAGCGGATCCTCTCCGCCGCCGTTTCAATGACACCATTCCCGGTACCTGTGATGGTGATATCCTTACTCTGCTCCCCCGTGTAATGACGGCGACGCTGCTGAATCCATGTACAGCAACTGAATTGTCGGCATCTGCCATGATGTAGACATCGGAGGATGCCGGGTTTGTCACGATAATTTTGTTGTTCGGCACTGTAGTTATGCTGACATTCGCCGCAGTGTCGGATCCGATATCCAAGCCCGTCACGTCCAGCTGGTAGTGGCAGAGATTTTCCTAACCGGAAGATAGTGGGTATAGCCGCCAGCACGATGCAGGCCCCGGCGTCTACATTACTGATTGCCAGTGAATCGGTGCCACCCCCGCTGACATTGCCGTTCGATATCGTCGTGACTTCTGGGCAAAGGCACGGATCCATCGGTCCCAGGATATTGCCGGCATTGTCGAGCGCCTAAAAGGAGGCCGTTTTCGTCAAAGGACACCCGTCCGGTGCATAAGCCGTGTCTGACACCTCGATGGTTTCCACGACCGGGCAGCGAATACCGGAATCCCGATTCCACCACCCGGTACGACACCAACATGCGTGCTTTCTCCCGTTTCCAGGTCACTGCCACACAACTGCCCGCCAATTACAATCTTGCTGCCGGCGACTGTACAGGAAAGACTGGCAGGGGAGGATTTCGCACCCAGCTCCAGAATGTCCATGCTCAGCGCATCGGAGCCCACCGCAAGGAACGCACAAGCACTGTCAACGCCGGTGCTGCCCGGACCGTACTGCACCCCTGTCGCCAAGCCCGCCGGAAACATAAGCGTGTTGCCGCCGGGCAGCAGACCCATCCCGGGCAGGCCCGCATCCATTCGTCAGCAGCGTCTGCTGGTAATCAACCCCGTCACTCTCACCCGGCACGGCGTCACCGTCCACCACACCCCGGATCCACGCTCGTCTGGGAAGTGCTGCATCAGTGGGAGGACCCGGTAGAATCGCATGTTCAGGAATGATGAATGGCAGTTCCTGGGCATTGGCATCATGGCCACTTTCAGGCATGACTGCACGATTTGTAGCCTGCAGGGTGTACTGCCTCGCCACCTTCACTCCCGCGTACTTCACCTGCATCAGGGGTGGTGCATCTCCAGACGGATCACGCACTGCCTGAAATGCAGCCCGGACCTCCGGCGACTGGACCAGCCCAGGTTCAGCGCTGTTATATGGATTTCAGCTGTATCAATGATTTCTGAATCAATTGTTGGGATTGTTCCGACTCGATCGCGATCACAGAATCATTGAGCAACCTGATACCTGGTTGTGAGGCTTTTCCGGTACTCACGATGCCATCAAACAAGATCAGTGAATTGGACTGAAGGACATTATTTGAGCCAGCGGCATGAGCAACCGTGGCGCGCCCGCATTGATCCTGTCCCCAAGGAAATATCACATTGCGTCAAATATTTGTCTGCAGGGTATCGACACATGCATCTAATTGATTTTTCGACGATCAAACATCACGGGTGAAATAAACGCCCAGGATGAACTGCCAACATTAATATTCGACTGATTTCTCAGTGAATGAACCAGACCTCTGGGCATCCATATCTCCCCTGCATAAAGTGCAGGGATTGCCCTGCGCAGCAATGAGATCCGGGACTTGCGCTCAAGCAGACCTCGAATTCCTATAGATATATACTCCATCATATTGTTATTTGGACTATTTATATAAACCATAAGGATGTTTAGCTGAGGGAAACGGACATGCACTGAACGCACCTGCTGCAGACCGTCACGCAACAACACAGATTCATCGATCAGGAGAACATCACTTCGAGCCAGCGCCTTTGCGGTTCCTGCATCAACCAGACTGCTCTGCAGAGCGATCACATTGAGTTCGCAATACGAATAAAGCAAGTCAGCACAACCCGGGTATTCTTCGGCCTCTGCACAAATGTAGGTTACATTGATTTTTTTCATAACTAGTTGTTTTTATGAGTCTTGTTGAGTCTAGATGAGTGCGCAACAGGCGACAATTGGACTTAGGTACAGAACAACCCGACAGTGAGGCAGGTTCACGCACCAGCCAGAGCCAAAGACCTGTATATCCATGCCGATAGATCTATGGATGAAACCTGGCCTTCGCGCAGAACCTGAATGCACCCGAGACAACACCAGCAAACCTGGGTAGTGCGCTATACCACGCTGCTGGTTGCGGCCGTGCTTTGTCTGGTAAGCACTTCATTGCTGCAAGCCGGTGAATTCGCACTCTCGAGACAATTACTGGCAGACATAGAACAGCAGTATGGTGACTATGCGCGCCAACGCGTTCTCAACTGGAATGAGTTGATCCTTGCCAACAGGCACATAGATGAGGCAGACAAACTCCAAAAGGTTAATGAATTTTTCAATCAACTTGAATTTGTCAATGATATCGACCACTGGGGTACGGAAGACTACTGGGCTACACCCTTGCAAATGCTGACGTCCAATGGCGGCGACTGCGAAGACTTCTCCATAGCGAAATATTTCACGCTGCGTGAAATGGGCATCCCGGCAGAACGCATGAGACTGACATATGCAAAGGCACTTGAGCTCGATCAGGCGCATATGGTATTGACCTACTACGCTTCGCCCGATGCTGAACCACTGATCCTGGACAATCTGATTGCAGACATTCTACCCTCGTCCGAGAGAACAGACCTGCTGCCTGTCTACAGTTTTAACGGTGATGGACTGTGGCTTGCGAAATCACGTGGAACAGACCAGCGAATTGGTTATTCCAGTCGACTGAGTCGCTGGAATGAAGTGCTTGCGAAAATCAGCGGCGAACAAATAACACTCGCCTACTGACTGGCGAATATTCAGCAGACAATGGATTCCAGACAAGATCCGGTTGCATACCGGAAAACGACATGACTCTCTACAAGCAACTCGCCACCAGTATAACCATCCTGTTTATAGTCGGATTCTTCGGTACTGTTATAACAAGCACGAGCAACCTGCGTACATTCCTGGAGTCACAGCTTGAAACGCATGCGCAGGACACCGCCACTTCACTTGGACTTTCTTTATCGCCGTATTTACAGCAGCAGGACATGCCAGTCATCAAGTCAATGATTGATGCCATTTTCGATCGCGGCTATTTCCAGTCTGTCCGGCTGGCCGATATCAATGGAAACACACTCGTGGAAAAGACCAGAGAAAGTGAAAACTACCCGGCACCTGACTGGTTCATCAAACTGGTATCACTGCAGTCACCGCATGCGGAATCCATACTCATTTCCGGATGGAAACAGGCAGGAATCATTCATGTTGTGAGTCATCCCGGATTTGCGTATCGCGAAATGTGGTCGAATACGCGAGACACCTTCTGGTTGTTTCTTTCTGCAGCTGCAATCATTCTGCTGGCTTCACTGATCGGGCTAAGGTTGCTGTTACGGCCCTTGCACGAGGTTGAGAAACAGGCCGAGGCCATCTGCAATCGCTCCTGGGTGTTGCAAAGCAGATTGCCAAGAACACGGGAACTACGCAGCGTAGTCACTGCGATGAACAGGCTCACGACCCGGGTAAAGGAGATTTTTTCGGAACAATCTGAAGTTACCGAAGCGCTCAGAAAAATGGCCTATCTCGACACGGTTACAGGTCTTGGCAACAGGCAATCATTTACCCGTCAATACCAAACATTGACCGAATCAGGAGACTATGCGGCGCAAGGAGCACTACTAATAGTCAGACTGGACATACTCGCAGCAATCAACAAGTCAGCCGGATACCCGGAAGGAGACAAACTGCTGCGAAGAATTGCACAGTATATTAACCAGCGCCTGTCCAATAACAGTAATCACACTGTTTCAAGGTTATCGGGTAGTGAGTTTGGCCTGCTCTTGCCAGGCATTGATGCACAGGATGCAGAATACCTTGCAACTGAATTGTGTAATGAATTCAGGATCATTCAAGGTGAACTCACGTCGGCTGCCAGTCAGTTTGCTCACATCGGGTTAACCATGTGGCAACACAGGCGCGAGCTTGCCAAATTGTTGGCAGAAGCAGATCACGCGCTTCGCACTGCCGAAACCGGAACTGCAATTGGCTGGCATCGCTATCAAGCAGATACACTCCAGAAAACCAGTGCCCACGGCAAGGAATACTGGAGAACAAAAGTCAACGAAGCTGTTGAAACAGGAGATTTCAGGCTTTACACACAGGAAGTCTATACAGCCGACAATGACGGGACGGTGCTGCACAGGGAGGTCCTGCTGCGTCTTCCGGACAGTCAAGGTGATTACACAACAGCGGGTATATACCATCCAGTAATTGATTCCATCAACACTGCAAGCAAGCTCGACAGGCTCATTATCGAGAAGCTGCTTTCTCACATAGCGCAGGATGACAGCAATATTCCCTATGCGGTCAACCTGTCAATGGCATCCGTAACGAGTTCTGCGTTCAGGGAGTGGCTATGCAAAACACTGGAAGCATCAGACCTGGCGGCGAGCAGAATCCAGCTGGAAATGTCGGAAAACACTGTTACAGGTAAGATCGAACATGCAAAAGGCCTGATCAACCGTCTTGCCAGTAGCGGGTACCAGACGGGTATTGACCACTTTGGCAGGGATTTCCACCCGTTCGGATATCTGTGCAACCTGGACGTGAGCTATATCAAGGCAGATGGCTACTACACTCGCGAGATAAGCCAAAACAGTGAAAACCTGTTCTTCATCAAATCACTGCGGGACACAGTACATACACTGGGAATGAAGATTATCGCTCAATCTATTGAAACAAACGACGAATACGAGACACTGCGGGCAATCAGGCTAGACGGTTACCAGGGATACGTTTTCGGCAAGCCAGTGCCACTGCAGTCGTAACCTTTTCTCCCTGCCACGCCGTCGGCAGTCACGCGATTTTTACAGCATATCCCCTGCACCACTATCAGATTGTCCAGCACATTTCGCTCGCTGTACATCCTCTGCCTTTCAGCCAACTTTTTATGAGCGCCAACTGGCGGACCTGTATTGCACTTGAAGACCTCTATGTGGATTACAGTGCTCATGCAGTCTTCATCCAGTCACTCACGCAGTTTGATGCGCGCAGCAGGAATTCGCTTATCATACCCACCCCGCACGGGTCACGGGGCAGCATTGCTGAATTATGGCCGACCCACAGAGAAAACAATTAAGCTGCGCTAATGACCAATTTATTTGCGCCTGCTTGCTATTCATTATAAATGTCTATGGCCGGTTCGTTCCTAATCTTGCGATTGGATCGTTATGGGGGCCTGGCATCGGGTTCACGATTGTCTACAGTTTTGTCCTGTTAACGCGGAAATTGCTCAGTCATTTTATCGACTCGCAGGAAACTGGCGGATATCGTACTTTCAGTCAGCCGGTTCGAGTATGTAATAAAAATAAAGCCCAACTCGCGCCCGCATTCGGTTGGTGAATTTGCAAACAAACTCCACGATTGAGGCAGAACTTTCTTCCATAGGGTAGGCATTACGCGGCCGGGAAAGCGACTAATTTCACATGAAGGCCACCTGCTGGTCAAGGCGCATGCGCGACCAGCCGATATCA
>JASFOC010000047.1:0-10169 GCA_050116715.1 Gammaproteobacteria bacterium | reverse complement strand
CGGTCGACAGCAGCATCCGCCAGTCGTCCCCGGTTGGCGCCTTCCGGCGGCAGAGACGCGCTGTGAAAGGCATAGCGGAAGATGTCCGGCGTCTTGATACCCACCCATGCGAGGCTGTACACCTCGAAGCGCCCGGCCTTGATGTCACCGAAAAAGCTGCCCCAGTCATAGCTTGAGAGATCCATGTCGATGCCGACGTCGGCGAGCTGCTGCTGGATCACGGTGGCGATGCGCACCCGCACGGGATCGGTGGAGGTTTTGTAGTTCAGATGCAGCGGGTGGGCAGCATCGTAGCCGGCTTCCCGCAGCAGTTGCCGTGCCTGCGCCGGGTCGTGGCCGGGCGGTTGCAGTGCCGGGTTGCCGGCCCAGTGATCCGCTGGCAGCAGGGCTGCTGCGGGTCGGGCTGCGCGCCCCAGTATGTACTGCACGATGGCGTCACGATCGATGGCGTGCGCAACGGCGCGGCGCACCCGGATGTCTGCCGTGGGGGAACTTGCCAGGTTGAAGCCGATGTAGGCGAAGTTGCTGCCCGGGCCATGCGTGACCTCGATATCCGGCTGTTCCTCGAGGTAGGTGAGCAGTTCCGCAGGCAGATCGTTCTGCAGCAGGTCTACCTCGCCGCGCAATAATTTCAGCACCCGCACCGTGGGGTCACCGATATGCAGGAATTCGATCTGCTGGCCGTCGCCAAGCCGCTGCAACTGCAGCCTGCCGGGCTCCGGCCAGCCGAGGAAGCGGAACGGACCGCTACCCAGTGGCTGCTTGTGAAACGGTATTTCCGCGGCAATTCCCGCTGCAGGCAGGATGCCGATCACCAGGTAGCCGGGAAACAGCGGGTCGGGGCGGGCAAGATAAAAATCCAGGGTCGTGTCATCGAGCAACTCGATGCGTGTGATCAGGCGCAGCGGGGTGGCATGCGGCGAGGTACTGCCGGACTCCAGTATGGAACGGTAGGTGGCGGCTACGTCAGCAGCCGTGAGCAGCGAGCCGTCATGGAAACGGGGGCGCTGCGGCTTGAGCCGGAAGCGGTAGTGTGTCGGTGTCAGTTGTTGCCAGTCCGCGAGGGCGGGAACCGGCCTGGCCTGCCCGTCAAAATCCACCAGGCGCTGGTACAGCAGGCGATTGATGCGTGCCGAGGTGGCATCGGTGGCATAGCGGGGATCGAGGTTGGCAGGTGCGCTCGCCAGGCCGAAGCGAATGACGTTGTCGGGCGGTTGCGTGCAGGCGGCGAGTTGCAGGCACAGGACAAGCAGCAGACCGGTCAGCACGCGGAACATGCGGCTACGCCTGCGTCTTTGGCTTTTGTTGCAGTTCCATGCGCAGGCGTACGCGCAATTGCCGGAATACCCGCGTCGTCAGCATGTCGGGCAACAGCAGCAGATGTCGCGGCCGGCCATGAAAATACAGGATCACCAGCCAGGGCAAGACAAAGGCGCGAGCTGCCAGTTGCGTGGTCAACTGCTCGCCGGATGCCAGTTTCAGGATACAATCACCGTCGGCCTCCCAGCGCAGGCCGCGCACGGCATGCGGGTAGCGCTGACTCACCCGCACTTTCCAGTGCCACGCGAGGCTGAGCAGGACGGCGAGCGCCAGGGCAATGGCCGCTGCCACGGGCACCGGCAGCACGGTCACCACCAGCAGCGCGGCGGCATGCAGCAACAGCAACCACGCAAGCAAGCTGCGGGAAGGTCCGATGTCAAACTGCAGCGGTGTTGCGTATTGCCCGTACAATGCCTGCGGCATCCTTGTCGGCCGGGGTCATGCGCCCCATCAGGAGTTCCAGCAGTACCGCGTCAGGATATGCCAGCAAGGTATCGAAAGCCGCCCGCCCGTCGGCATCGAGCCCGGCGTAGCCGCGTGCGAGAAAACCCGTCAGTAATTCATCCAGTTCGCGCATGCCGCGTCGGCATTGCCATGCCAGCCGGCGGTCACTGTCGTTGTTTGCCTGGATCTGCATTACATCGAGCGCTTCAGCATCAGTTCCTTGATGTGCCCGATTGCCCGCGTCGGACTCAAACCCTTCGGGCAGACTTCCACGCAGTTCATGATGGTGTGGCAGCGAAACAGCTTGAAAGGCCCGTCCAGCCCGGCGAGGCGCTCATCCGTTGCATGGTCGCGGCTGTCAGCCAGAAAGCGCCAGGACTGCAGCAGTGCGGCGGGTCCCAGGAACTTGTCCGGGTTCCACCAGTAAGAGGGGCAGGCCGTGGAACAGCAGGCGCAGAGGATGCATTCGTACAGGCCGTCCAGACGGTCACGTTCTGCCGGGGTCTGGCGATGCTCGACTTCCGGTTCCGGATCATCGTTGATCAGGAAAGGCTTGACCTTGCGGTACTGGGCGTAAAATTGCTGCAGGTCGACAATCAGGTCGCGGATCACGGGCAGGCCGGGCAGCGGGCGAATATCCACCGGTGTCTGCAGGCTGAACAGCGGCGTGACACAGGCGAGACCATTGCGCCCGTTGATATTCATGCCGTCAGAGCCGCAGACGCCCTCACCACAGGAGCGCCGGAAGGCCAGCGTCTCGTCCTGTGCCTTGAGCAGCAGCAATGCATCCAGCAGCATCATCTCCCGGTCGAGGCTCGCATCCGGCAGCTCGAATGCCTGCATGCTCGGGCCGGCGTCGGTTTCGGGATTGTAGCGGTAGATATTGAATTTCATCTGCTGTCAGCCCCTAGTAGCTGCGCGGTTTCGGCGGGAACGAGGCCACGGTGAGCGGCTTGGTGCGCACCGGTTTGTAGTCCACGCTGCGGCTGCGCTTGTGATACAGGCTGTGGCGCAGCCAGTTGACGTCGTCGCGCTCGGGGAAATCGATGCGCGAGTGGGCGCCGCGGCTTTCCTGCCTGGCGTGGGCGGACATGATGGTTGCGATGGCCACGTCCATCAGGTTCTCCAGTTCCAGCGCCTCGATGCGCGCGGTATTGAATACCCGGCTGTGATCCGTGAGCCGGACATCCTGCAGGCGCTGTTCCAGGGAACGCACCTTCTCGACCCCGGCACTCAGCACCTCCTCGGTGCGGAACACGCCGCAATGGTCTTCCATCACCTGCGTCAGCTCCCTGCGCAGATTGTCCACCGACTCGCCCTCGCCGCCCTGCTCCCAGCGTTCCAGTCGCTGCAGGGCGGGTTCGATGGCCGCGTCGTTCAATGGCCGGTGGTAGCGATTTTCCTGCAGGTACTCGATGATGCGGTTGCCCGCCGCGCGGCCGAAGACGATGATGTCCAGCAGCGAGTTGCCGCCCAGGCGGTTGCCGCCATGCACCGACACACAGGCACATTCCCCGGCCGCATACAGTCCGGGCAGGGTTTCTTCGGGACCCTGCTCGATTGGGGCAACCACCTCGCCGAAGCGGTTTGTGGGAATACCGCCCATGGTGTAGTGGGCGGTCGGAAAAACCGGCACAGCCGTGTCACACATGTCGACATGTGCAAAGGTCAGGGCGAGGTCGCGAATGGCCGGCAGCCGCTTGCGGATCAGTGCCGCCTCGAGGTGATGCAGTTGCAGCAGCACGTGGTCCTTGCGCGGCCCGCAGCCGCGGCCCTCGCGCACCTCGGTGACGATGGCGCGGCTGACGACGTCGCGGCTGGCAAGGTCCTTCGCATGCGGGGCGTAGCGCTCCATGAAGCGCTCGCCGTCGGCGTTCACCAGGAAGCCGCCCTCGCCGCGGGCACTTTCGCTGATCAGCATGCCCTTGCCGGCGATGCCGGTCGGGTGGAACTGGAAGAACTCCATGTCCTGCAGCGGTACCCCGGCACGCAGCGCCATGGCCATGCCGTCACCGGTATTGATCAGGGCATTGGTATTGGTACGGAAAATCTGCCCTGCACCACCGGTTGCCAGCAGGGTGGTCTTGGCCTCGATGACCAGCTTTTCGCCCGTGGCGATATCCAGCACCAGCGCACCCAGGATGCTGCCTTCGGCATCATTGAGCAGGTCGACGGCGAAATGTTCGTCAAAGAAATGGGTGCGGGCGCGGATGTTCTGCTGGTACAGCGAGTGCAGGATCGCATGCCCGGTGCGGTCGGCAGCGGCACAGGTGCGCGCGGCCTGCTCACCGCCGAAGTTCATGCTCTGGCCGCCGAACTGGCGCTGGTAGATGCGGCCGTCGTCGAGACGCGAAAATGGCACGCCGAAGTGCTCCAGCTCGTAGACGGCCTTCGGTGCAGCCCGGCACATGTACTCGATGGCGTCCTGGTCACCAAGGTAATCGCTGCCCTTGATGGTGTCGAACATGTGCCAGTGCCAGTTGTCCGGGCGCACGTTGGCCAGTGCCGCGTTGACCCCGCCCTGTGCCGCCACGGTATGCGAACGGGTGGGAAATACCTTTGAGACAACCGCCACGTGTGCATCGGCGCGCGACAACTGCAATGCGGCCCGCAAACCGCCGCCGCCGGCCCCGATGATCAGGGTGTCGAACTGGCGCCTTGGCAGGTCCATGGCTAACGTGCCACCGGCAGCAGGATCTGCAATGCCCACAGGCCGCAGCCGCCGAGCAGCAGGCCGACCAGGGAGAGCAGCAGCAGGCGCGGCCACAGTCGGTGCACGTAGTCGAGCACGATGTCACGCATGCCGAACCAGCCGTGCAGCAGCACGGCCAGGACAAAGGCCGTGCTGGCCACCGTCATGGCGGGATGCGCGAACCAGGCATGCCATTCCTGGAAGTCCCGGGCGGGTTTGATGGCGATGCGCAGGACAAAAAACACCAGGAAGCCGGCCAGGTAGACGGCACTGATCCGCTGCAGCAGCCAGTCGCGCAGGCCATGCGTGGGACGACTCAAAACAGCCACCCGGCGCAGGCGAAGGCCATCGCGAGTCCCGCAATATTGACAAACCAGGCACTGCGTCGTGCCTGCCGCAGCTCGCTGCCGACCCCGGTGTCGAGGAGCAGGAAACGCACACCGGAAAGCAGGTGATGGGACAAGCCCCACGCGCCAAGCAACAGACCCGACTTTATCCAGGGCGAGTGCAGGATATCCAGTGCCTGTGCATAGCCTCCGGGGCCAGCCAGCGACAGGTCGAGCAGGTATATCCAGAATGGCAGGGAAAGGACCAGCAAGATACCCGACAGGCGGTGCGCGATCGAGGTCACCGCGCCAACCGGAAAGCGAATCCGGAACAGGTTCAGATAGACTGGCGCAGGTGTCTGATTTGTCATGTCTGGGGTTTGTCGACTTCCCGGTTTTATAACATTCTAGACAGTACAACACCAGTAGACGTTCCCGCACGCCGGGTGCTGACAGTCGCTGACAGTTCGACTAGACTTTGTCCTTCCTGGAAGCTGTGCGGACACGATGAAAACAGACTGGAAAGCATTCCTCGCCGACGCCGGCGCCGAGTTTGACGACACTGACCGGGTGGCGCATTTCGGTAACCCGGAACGTGAAAAACGGGTCAGTCTCAGCGGCCTGGTATTCGCCGACCTCGGCCACTACGGTGTCATCGCGGTGCACGGTGCCGATGCCGGCAGCTTCCTGCAGGCGCAGTTCAGCAATGATGTCGGCAGGCTCGATGCGAGACACAGCCAGCTGGATGCCTACTGCACACCCAAGGGCCGCATGCTGGGGTTGTTGCGGGTATTCCGCCAGGGTGACAGCTATTACCTGCGCCTGCCGGCAGATACCCTGGAGGCCGTCATCCAGCGTCTGCGCATGTATGTCATGCGCGCGGACGTGACGCTGGAGGATGCCAGCGAGAGTTTCCTGCGTATCGGCGTTTCCGGTGAAGACGCGCTGGGTGAGTTGCTGGCGATGGCGGGCCAGGTGCCGGAAGAGAATGGCGGTGTTGTCCGCAGCGGTGATCTGACCATCCTGCGCATCCCCGGTATCCAGCCACGCTTCGAGATCTACGCGGCCTCCCTCAAATCCGCTCAGGCAATGTGGGATGGACTCAATGTACATGGCGCACCGGTCGGGGAATCCGTCTGGCGGTTGCTGGAAATCCTGGCGGGCATGCCAACTATCTTTGCGTCCACGGCGGAACTGTTCGTGCCGCAGATGGCCAACCTGCAGCTGATTGACGGCGTCAGTTTCAAAAAGGGCTGTTACCCCGGCCAGGAGATCGTGGCACGGATGCAATACCTGGGAACCCTGAAGCGGCGCATGTACCTCGGGCGGCTTGATGTCGCACAACCGCCGCAGCCGGGAGACCCGCTGTTTTCCGCAGCCGACAGCGAGCAGGCCGTGGGCCGCATCGTGGATGCGCAACCCCACCCGGACGGCGATGTGGCGGCGCTGGCAGTGCTGCAGATCAAGTCGGCTGATGCCGCCGATGTCTACCTGGGTGCGTCGGACGGGCCGGCCTTCAGGCTGCAGACGCTGCCCTACGCCTTTGAAAAGCTGGACGACTGAGTCCGGTTATGCATCAGGAAACGCTTGGCAAGCCCTGATTCGTCATTTCGGCGCATGCCGGAATCCAGAAAAGTCAACAAGGTGGACCCGGGCATTCGCCGGGGTGACGACTTGTTCAGGGTTTCCTTTCACCCCATGAACAATTTCACGTGCAGGTACAGGCCGCCCAGGCAGGCTATCCCCAGGGTGTTGACCCAGGTCAGCCGGTTTCCCTGCTGCAGCAGGTAGAGGTAACCCTGCAGGCTGTTCAGCTTTCTGGCCGACGCCAGCAGCGGTTCCAGGTAGAAGCGGAACTCTGCCGCATCGAACAGTGCGCCCTTGCCGGTTGCCGTGAAAACAGTGATATCTCCGGACGAGATGAAGCGCGGACCGTAGACGATCTGCCGTGGGTAATACTGTCGTTGCGATCCGCCGGCGCTGCCCAGCACGACCCGGTCGCGCGTGACGCCGAGGCGACCCTTGCTCAGGGTATTTACTGAAGTCACCAGCATTACCATCAAGGGCAGGGTTCCGGCGAGCAGCAGGATGGTGAATCCGCCGGATTCAGCGCAGCCAGTCGAACCCGTGATGAACAAGGCCGGCGCAAGCAGCAACAGTGGCAGGACGTAACTCAGCCAGCGGCTATAGCGCCACAGGCGGACGATCTCCGGTTTCGGCTCCAGCCAGTGGATTTCCCCTGTCGCGGGCTCGAATCCAGGCGATGTCCCGGTACTTTCAGCGGCCCCTGTCACGCCATTGCGGTTGCGCCAGTCCAGCCACGCGGCAACCCCGGCAAGCACTGCCAGCGGGGCAATCGCCATCCAGATCCAGGTATGCCACCAGTTCGTGGCGGCCTGTTGCTGCTCACGGACCTGTGCCAGTGCCTCACGAAAGGACCTGTCGCCGAAGGGTTCAATGAAATCCCCCTGCAGGGAGATCCTGACCAGTTCGAGGCTGCCGAAACCGGCCAGCAGGACATCGCGGTCCCGCGCCTGCAGCTTGACCGGATCCCAGTCGGCCGGTAATGCCAGCCGCAGCACGGGCCTTTGAGCGGAATCGAACAGCACAACATCACCGTTTTCCAGCAGATCATCAGCGAGGATGACCCAGAAACGCCGATCGGCGGCCTGCGCAAAGTCCGTCGGCCAGATGCGGCGGAATGTGCCGAGTGCGTTGCCGGTCGGCATCTCCCAGTGTTCGGCTGACAGGGTTTCAGCATCGAGGGCGACCAGGCGGTGATGATTGGTATCGGCGATGATTGCCGTCCCCTCCGCCGTCAGCAACACCGTGTTGGGCAGCTTCAGTCCCTGCTCACCGCCCCTGCTTTCCAGAGCCAGTGCACCATTGCGGTCATAGACCAGGATGCGGTGGCGTTCACCATCCACCACCAGCAGGCGCTGGCGTTGTGCATCCCAGGCCATTTTGAATGCGGAGACGGGTTGCGTGCCGGATTGTATGAAAGGCGCGCAGTGATGTTCGGAAAGATTGCAGGCGCGGATTTTCACGCTATCGCTGCTGCCGATCAGCAACCTGCCATCGGGCAGCGCCAGCAGGTCCGTGAGTGTCGCCCCGTGCAGGCCCAGCTCCGCCAGGGGAATGCTGTCCTCGTGTCTGCCGGTCGCATCGAGGACATGCAGGGTGGCCGCGATATTGATGTAGACCTTGCCGGCCGCATCGGTTGTCAGGACCGTTGGCCCGTGAATGTGGCGGGACTCACTGAAGATACGCAGGCTGTTGGCGATGATGGCGATGAATCCCAGGATCACCAGGATGGCCAGTGTGTTGGTGATTATTTTCGTGGCACGCCCGTGCATGGGGACTCCCTGTCATCAACCTTCCGATTACGCAGAAGTTTATCGGTCTGTATATCCATGACCCTGAATCATGTGGTATTCGGAACTCGCGGCGCTGCTGGCAGTCTTATGGTTATTGGCGTTATGCCAGATTATCCAGCGGAAATACTCATGCACCCAGGCAAACTTATTCTGGTATCACTGCTTCTGTCTCTGCCCGGCATAGGGTTGCTCGCGCTTGAGGGCAGTGCAGCGGACAGCGAAACCGCACCCGCGAAGCCGGCCGACGGCCAGGGTGGTGAATTCAGCATGCCGACAGAGGACGAGTTGCGCGCCCGCCTGACGCCCTTGCAGTACGAGGTGACCCAGGAAGAGGCAACCGAGCGTGCCTTTGACAATGCCTACTGGGATAACAAACAGGCCGGTATCTACGTGGACATCGTTTCCGGTGAACCCCTGTTCAGCTCGACGGACAAGTTCAAATCCGGGACCGGCTGGCCGAGCTTCACCCGGCCCATTACCGCAAACGCCGTGGTGGAACACACCGATACCCGCTTCTTCATGAAGCGCACGGAACTCAAGAGCCAGCTTGCCGGGTCGCATCTCGGGCATGTGTTCGATGATGGCCCGCAGCCAACCGGGCTGCGCTACTGCATCAATTCGGCAGCATTGCGATTCATACCCGTGGATCAGCTGGAAGCGGAAGGCTACGGCGAGTACCTTTACCTGTTTGATCAGGAATAATCCTGATATTCATGCATCCTCGTCAGGGTACGCGTTCACCCTGCATGCTTTCACATCCCCAGGTACTATATTCCGGCATTTGACGGAATACCGAACAACAAATGAATCAGATCCTTCCTGCTATGGCTGAGTAAAAGGTCATCCATATACCCTGTTTCCGGGGGTGTTGTCGGTTCCCGGAGGCACGGTATCCGTGGATTCTGACCCAGGGCAAGGCAGCAAGCGCAATCTGCGTGGTGGATTCGTTCTGGATGAGTGGTTTATGCTTCCTCATACCTCGCAAGGAGATCGCCAATGGCAAGGCAAGCGCTAACCACGACGGGACAATGGGGCCTGTCGACCGAGAAGTTCTTCTATTTTTTTATGGGCCTGCGCAAGGGTGAGATACGCAAGCAGGTTCAGATGATGAAAGCACGCTTCCCTGACGATGATCCGGCGCAGCTGGCGAGGCGTTTTGTTGCCGCCCAGACGCCACTCTCACTGCTGGGAGGTGCACTGATGCATCTGCCGATGCTGTTTCCTGCGCTTGGTCCTCCCTTGAAGCTGGCAGGCATCGCCATGGGATCTTCCGTCATGATCCGCCTTAACATGACGCTGTTGTTGCAGATCGCGATGCTATACGGCCATGACATTGACGACCGGGCCCGGTTGAAGGAAATGGCCGCGATTATCGCTGCTTCAGGGCTGGCCTCCGGCACCTCCCTGTTTCCCTATGTGTTCAACCTTCAACCGCGTACCAAAGCCATTCTTGGAGGCGCGTCAGTAATGACTGTCAGCCAGCTGCTTGGCACAGCGGCCATTCGTTACTACGGTCATGATGCCAGCGCCGGGGCGCATGCAGAGCACAAGCCTCTGAGATCGGTTGCCTAGGGCCTGATGCGGATTCACAATCGCTGCGGCTGCCTGAAGCCATACTGTATTGCTTGTTCGAGATTTAAATGATGCCCGGAATCCTGTCATTATTATTGCTTGCCCTGTTGCTGGGTGGCTGTACCGAAGAGCAGCAGAACCGCCTGAACCGGCTCGGGGTAACCTGGCTCGAGGGCAATTACCGGGTGACCTATGCAGACGGGGAGCATGTTAAAAGCTGGGAGGTGCGTGACGGCAAGGTCACATCCGAACCCGAGAAGGGCTATTATTTCTTCTGGGTCAAGGAGGGCAAGCAGCGTTTCTACGTGCAAACCCCGATTGCACGCAGCTACATCGAGGAAATTCCGTAGTGCGCAACCAGAACAGGTATATCAATGTTCGGGCGCAACGCGAGTTCTGAAAACCACTGCTCTTAAACGTAAAGACGCTCCGTGTCTG
>JASFOC010000046.1:0-10296 GCA_050116715.1 Gammaproteobacteria bacterium | reverse complement strand
TCCCGTTATTCTTGAGTTATACCAGGGCGGCATGCTGGGTTTCAGGTTAAATGCGATGACAATACACCCATTAATCGGACTTTTTGTTACTACACTGGCAACGATTGCGGTCTGTCTCCTGTTTGCAATGACATTACGTCCGGTCCCGGTTGTGCGCAGGTTTATCAACTATGGCTGAACAAGTATGCCACTATCCGGCCTGACACGTTCACCACGGCATGCACTTGCTGTTACTTTGCTGTTATTTGTTATTACAGTGACCGTCACCTCTGTCAAACTTGCAGAAACACCCTATTCCTGGATATTCATCTCACTGCTGCTGACTTGCCTGCTTGCCGCAACCACATGCAGGCATGCAATTCCCATGGCTCTATGGCTCAATAGCGGTGCTGTCATGGCAATTCTTCTCGTTGTTGAAAGCTATTGGACGATAACTAACGGCACAGCAAATACTGATGTCACAATTCAGTATTCACATGACTATGTTACCGAACACGATGTACTGGGTTATGCCCCGGTAAAGGACAATATCGTAACAGCAACAAAATTCTACCAGGATAAACTGGTATACAAGGTTCAATACGGGATCGATAAACAAGGTCTGCGGATAACCTCTCCATCAGAACCAGGGGCATCTAACTGCATTCTCTTCTTCGGGGGGTCATTTACCTATGGTGAAGGCGTGAATGACAATGAGTCATTACCTTATCGAGTAGGGGTACATTCAAGCGGGCAGTATCGCATTTATAATTTTGCATTTCATGGCTATGGTCCACACCAGATGCTTGCGGCACTTGAACAAGGCCTGGTAGATGACAGCATACAGTGCAAACCTAAGCACATTATTTATCAGGGAATGGTCGCACACATCATGCGGTCAGCAGGACTCACAACATGGGATGTCCATGGCCCGCGATATCGTTTGAACGAGGCGCACAAAATTGAATACACAGGGCATTTTGACGATACGCAGATATATCACTTGACAAGATTATTGCGACTTGACGCGTCGCAAATATATACCAGGATATTCGGCACACAAAGGCCCATCAGACATCAGGATGTTGAATTATATGTAGATATCATCGCCAGGGCCAAGGAACTCTTTACCTCCCGATATCCTGGCAGTATATTTCATATTCTTCTATGGGGTGACACGAAAAACAACAACATCTTCAGTCAGCTGCTGACCTTGATCAGAGAACAGGAGATGAATGTATACCCGCGAAATGAAATAATGCCACTTTATGAACAGAATGCATATAAATACGAGTTGAGCGAACATGATCACCATCCGAGTGCATTGGCGCATGATCTAGTCGCGCAATATATAACTACGAGATTACTAGGCCACATGTGAAACACGATTTGAAAAAGCCTGCCAGCCATTTTTCCGCGAGGAAAGACCGAACCATAGCTCAGGCTGGCCCACCGCCCTACAATTCATCGACCGTACCTGGCTGCATTCATTGAGAACCATGCAAGCCCCCCCCCTGATCTACCTGGCCATGTCGAAATACTTTGATGAAAAAGCCGTTGAGTGGGATGCCGATGACAGGAGACGGCAACTTTCCTCTGCCATCGGTTCCTCAGTACTGAATCACATTCCGCTGGATGAGCAGATGGTGGTGCTGGATTTCGGCGCCGGCACAGGTTTGATCAGTGCGTACATCGCACCCCGGGTGAAGAAGATCGTCGCCACCGACACTTCTGAAGCGATGCTGGCGGAACTCACCGCCAAGCAGGAACTGCGCGGCAAGGTTGAGGCCGTCTGTGTGGATATTACCAGTACCCCCTTGGGTTCAAACTTTGACCTGGTGGTAAGCGCAATGGCCATGCACCACGTACCTGATACAGCGAAACTCATCCGGAGTTTCGCCGACCACCTTAAACCGGGCGGCATGCTGGCCCTGGCCGATCTGGATACTGAGGATGGCAGTTTTCACCCCGAGGAAGCTGCAGGCGTCTTCCATCACGGCTTTGATCGCGAGGAATTGCAGGGGTTACTGGAAATGTGCGGATTTGGGGATATCCGCTTTTTCACCGCGCACACCATTATCAAAGACGAAACGCAATATCCTGTATTCCTGGTAACCGCTACGAGAAACCAGAGTTAATAGCTATACCTGCGGACCTGGCACCTGATTGCGCGGTCGGGAGATAAAGATTTGCAACCTGAAGTTCAATTTATCACGACCAGGCTGCTGCTCACTCGCTGGCAGATAATCTCCGGTAAGCGTCTCGCCAAGCATTCATATTTAAACCGTGGCTTGAAGATTACCTACCCGAAACTACCGGTTTCAACTGCGTTATCTTTTCCTGACGATTTTTGACCGCCGTTGAGTCAGACTAATTGATATTATTACGATCGAGCAATTCAACATTTTTGCTTTCGCTCTCCAACGCCCGGCAGCCAGGGTGACTGCCTCGGCGTCTTCTGCCGTAAAACGGACAAGGGATTCTATATATATCCCGGGGCTGCTTGCTTTCCTTGCAGTCAGTGTCCTCGACACTGCCCCATGCAACCGAACTTCGCCAATGCAAATCAGGGCATTTGTCGCAAAGCACTCACACCATGCCTACCTTTTAAGCCATCCTGATGTAATCCTGCATGTGGTGATATGCCTAAGCGTGCTGGTCTGCATCACATTATGCAGTTCGATCTCTCTGTGCTTTTCCTAAACATCCACTATAAATCGTTCGCATATAAAAACAGTGGGAACCAGTCTGTATTATCATTTCTTCTTTCAGGTTTACAATTTCACAGTTAGCCAAGCTCAGGCGTGCGCGCTCGACAGGATAGATGAAGTAAACCGCACATATTCATGCAACTCTCTATCCAGCAGTTTATATGCATGTAGAATGGCATTCTGATGTAATACCGCCGCCTGTCCGCCGCCCAAAGCTGGCATCATGTAATGTGTGGTATTTGCTGTTTGATCGGGGCCATTCCTGTTCAACAGGTAATCAGTTATCTGTTGCATCGCCCTCCCCCGGGTGTGCCCCCCCTGGTCCCGGACCAGCGCACTGTCGAGTCCGGCATTTATGCTGTGTACAAATACTATAATATCAGTACAAATATTATCGTGTACAAGATTATGATTCCGAGGAACAATGTCGAGTAACGCAAATACCATGGCAGTTTCCCTGGTTCATTTCCCTCTCTGTTCCGGTATTCTTCTGCCTCGTCATTCAGTAATCGCAAGCCAAATATTAACAGGCCTGCTATCGCCAGAACCAGAACATATTTGGCGATTACTTCATTGTCCTTGGCGTAAAGCGTGCTGAGCGTATTTGTTATGGCCGCCGCTATTTCCTTGGCGACAAACACAACCCTCTCTAACAGGTCCTGGAATGTCATACCCATATGTTAGTAGGCAAGTCACACGGCGACAAGCAAAACACCGCACCATATCCTGCCTGGCCAGATCAATGCCAGTTCTCCACAGCCGCCTCGATTACCTTGCATCCCATTACAGGACTCTCGGCTAAGCGTTGCAGATCTCTCCGTGCCATTCTGATTTCAGTATCAGGTAATGCCTAATGCCAGGCAGTGAATCCTGTATGTAAAATAAACATGAAACTACCTGATTGACTTGTAACAGGGATGCGATGATTGACACCATGAACGGGACGGGTCTTGACAGGATGCTTTCGATTCATGCCGTTAGTCTGCGCATACACCTGCACGGCATGAAATTACTCCAGGTCCGCTTTCCCTGCATGGATTCTGAAAGACTGCTTCCAACTCAATGGAGATATTCACTCGTTTCATTCAATCAATCTGTTACTGCAAGCGATCAAGCGAGTGCCACGACAGATCAGAAATATATGCACTCAAGCACCGCTTGTGTCATGCCGATAGCTGTCAGTGCAAGTGTCTTTGCTGCAGAACCGTTTGTGATAGTCAACCGCGTTCTGAACATGTTCATGCATGCTTGCCAGATAAAAGCAGCAGCTTGAATCCATCGAACTGGTACTGAGGCGAGTGAAAAATGGCTAAAGAACAGAGAATCGGTGTACCCCCAGTCCCCGATAACCTGGAAGAAACACTGAATGAAGCACAAATTTTTACTTTAAAAAGAATGGAAAACTATGGCTGGGAACTGAAATTTATACGCAGGCCACTGTTCCAGGATGTTCTGCCAGTTTTGTATCACGTCGATAGCAATGAAATCGGTGTGCTCGAGGATGATGGCTCTGTAAACATGCAACGAGATATAAATGTTCGTGACTAGCCCTGTGACATGACTGCAGCTCATAACCATCAATACCACGACCCCTGGCAGACATCTTTCGCATGCTGCAACACATTATTGAGTGCCGCTGCAAAACCTCCGTCATACGCTACGATCACGGTCCGGAATACATTGGCGGTAAGATCTTGTACTGTATGGCCAGTATGGCACTCGACTACGCTACGACCAACCAGTCAAGCTACAACTGATTGCGTATGTGGAGCGACTCAACTGAACGTTAAGATCAGTAGCCCTGGTGATATAATGCGGATCAGCTCCGTCACGGGTGCTTGCAGGTTTCCATCTCAAGATTTAGACGAAGCAGCATAATCGCTACTTCTGAACACAATTCGTTGTGGAGTGGGTTGTCCAGTCCTGGCATACCCGATGCTGTACAACAAGCTGCAGTGGCGTTCATCATAGCCCTGTTCAAACCGGAAGATTGCCTCAAGCTGGATATTCCTGAGCTTGATTACCAGCACGAGACATTGATACGGCTGATTAACCCCTTGCACGTGGCCATGCTGCAGAGAGCAGACAATTCAGCATCGGGTGGATCCAGTCGCAGGTGCTCCAGCAAACAAGGACCCGCTTTGACTATTAAGCGACGTTGACTTCCCGGCTCAACCAGCCGGGATTCGTAACGCACAGGTCAGTACACCACAGGCTCATGCAGCATCTGGTGGATATTGGCGAACGTTATTGAAGTGCTGAGCTTCCGTTTTGCTTCGCATCGCACTCGAACCCAAGGGCCGGGCTGTAGCGCATGTCAAAGACCCGCTCAACCACTGGGTACTTTTCTGCATGATCAGAAGACAGTCGATTCGACACCGGGTCAATTCCTGATGCCAGCACTGTATATTTCTACCCGAGACTGACACAATTGAGCGGTGTTTGCGTTCAAAGGCTGCCCCGCCTTCATCCGGGGTTACCCTGCTAAAATCCTGGCGAGCCTAACACCTCCCCGGAACATCGTCGCGTTATGCGGGCGGGACCCAGATGTCACATGCATATGCACTCTAACTGCCAGTCAATGCCAAGAAAATATTTATATGGATAAATCACTGCTGCGTATTTCGTTTCTTGGTGCGATAACCGGACTGATGGCCGGTGTCCTGGTGACTTTGTTCCGGTTTTCTATCGAGTGGAGTCAGCATTGGCTGTTGCCCGATGGAAAGATTGGTAATTACGAGGCACTGCCCGACTGGCTGCGAATCGTGTTTCCCGTTACAGGCGCACTGGTTCTTGCTTTCATCTTCGAGCGCCTGCCAGCTGGACAGCGCAGTGTTGGCATCGTACATATGCTGGATTATTTGCGCTTCCGCAAGCAGGCGCTGCCTTTTTCCAACGCCGTCGTGCAGTTTTTCTGTGGCCTGATCGCAATTGTTTCCGGCAACTCGGTCGATCGGGAAGGCCCTGGTGTCCACCTTGGTGCTGCGACGGCCAGCTTACTTGGAATGCGCTTCAGACTGGATGAAGATGACAGCTATCTGCTGGCGTCAGCCGGTGGTGCGGCCGCGATTGCGGCTGCTTTTAACACACCTCTGGCAGGTGTGATTTTTGTTATCGAGGTGCTGCGTTTACGTTATGCCATCAACAATATCGTTCCGGTAATCGTCGCCTCTGTTGTAGGCGCCATAATAAGCCGTATCGTCTATGGCCCGAGCCCGGCATTCAACGTCCCGGCACTCTCGATCGGCTCACTGCTGGAACTGCCGGTGATGTTGATAATGGGTGTTTTGATCGGCCTCCTCGCCGCTGGTTTTATTCTGGCTTTGCAGTACACGGCCAGAATGACGATCACCTGGCGTCCGTTGTATGCCTTTGTCCTGGCCGGATTCCTGACCGGTCTGCTTGCACAATGGGTCCCGGAGATCATGGGGTTGAGTTATGACGCCTTGAGCCGGATATTTCAAAACGACCTGGGTTTGCAGGCCTTGCTGCTGCTGGTGCTCGCTAAGCTTGCTGCTACGGCAATTTCCATCGGTATGCGTCTACCAGGCGGATTGATCGGACCGTCTCTGGTCATCGGTGGGGCAGTCGGCGGTTTCACCGAGTTGCTGCTTTCTGATTGGTATCCCCTTAACACCGGTGCTCCCGGGTTTTATGCCATGATTGGCATGGTGGCGATGATGGGCGCTGTCTTGCGTGCTCCGCTGGCTGCCCTGGTTGCGTTGATTGAGTTAACAGGAAATTTGAATATTATCCTTCCTGGCATGATCGCGGTGGTATCGGGTGAAATAGCAGCACGCTCTCTGCTTGGTGATGCCTCGGCTTTTACCGCGATGCTCAAGGTGCTGCATGAGCGTGAGGCAACTCAGCAACATGCTGAAGTGCCTGACTCGGTCCTGGATTATGAAGTGGAGAAAAAGGATAAAGCATGAGTATGGCTACCCGGACCCACGCTCGCACAAACAGCGGATGTTGAACTGCATCGAATACTGATCCGGCTACAGCGCTGCAACTTGCCCACAATGACCCGCTCAAGGTATTGCCAGCGGAACAATTGTTACCGGGCGGCAGCGCCAGCTATTCAATAGTATCTTCAACTGAATCAATCCAGCTTGCAACACAACAGCAGGAGGAAAGCCGGCCTCCGGCTGCCACACCAGAGTGTTACCCGCCTGCATTCTCTAAATACTATATCTATCAGGGAGACCAGTTTCACGGCAGCGCCTCTGATCATGGTATCCTCTCCCGGGACACTTCATGAGATTTGCGAGCCGTTAAAGAGCATACAATCGGTGTACTGCTGTAGTGGACTTGTGCGTTTTCAATGCCAATTCATTTCACATTATTTCTCAGCGACGGTGTGTTCTGTATTGAGCATTGCCATCCAGATGAACTCAGTTTTTCTATGAATTCAGCTGCCCTGCGCTCGCAAAAACTCTGCGTATTTTTTGCTTCCCATAAGGCACGGGGCAATACATTCTCATTCGGCTTGGAGTAAAAGACTTTGCACGGCAATCGTGCGGGTGCTTCCGGGTAGAAAACAATCACCTCACGGATGAGCTCGTCTTTCTGACATGTCCATGTGCTCGCTGAAACTTCTGAAACCAACCCTAAAAAGACCAGCAGCAAAAACAGAGATTTAAAATCCAGAGACTTCATTGCGTCTGTCTTCCTTGTTAATTGGACTGAATCTCTCTACCAGTTGGTCAGCATCGAATACCCAACAGCAACAACAATCAACTGCACAAAAACCAACACCCAGAAATACAGAACAAAAAGCAGTACCTTCGTCTGTCGCTGCTGGTCTGGTGCATTGCGCCTGGCCAGTAGCAAACCCCCAGCAGTTGCAATCAGCAGAATCGTTACACCGATAATTGCGACGACCATTATGGCTGGGCCTCTGTGACTGTATGTGACGGAATATGTGGACAGTATACCTATTCAACTTGAACCGTTCATTTGCGTATCTGATCACCCTGTGTCAGGTTCGGTTCCTGGTGCCCCATCACTTCCCATATAATTCATCGCGTTACGAATCCAGGGCAGCAGCAGGTCTGTCTGCCATTATTGATCGGATGGTTATCCGAAGCTTTCTTTGGTGCTGTATATTCGGTCTGATAGTGCAACTCCACACTTTGCTGGGCGGCAGAGATGCGGACATACAACCGGACTGATTCTGTGAACGTATTATTCCTTATGCTGATGTACCTTTTGCTGTCTGGCTGCCAGTCCATGGCCAGCGATGACCCAAGGTCGATCTGGTTTCGTATGCCCTCTGGCACAGAGCTGGTCCTGAATCGTACCTTGACCATTCCTGCACACCGCGCACATGTCATGTTGCAGCATGGTATGGCTTCGAATGCGGCCAGCGAGTTTGACGTCGCTTGCCGCTTCGAGGTACGGGATCTCGGTCCACGGGTCATTCAGCCGGACACATTCACCATTACCGGCTACAGTGGCCAGGAGGAATGGGAGAACTACCCTCACACCAAACGCTACTACAAAATCATACGGCTGCAGTCGAATCACCAGCCCGGGATTATGCCGATGATCTGCGAGTACTTTGATTACCCTATACGCGGTCGACCGGTCACGCTTTCCCAGATCCAGGAAGCACTCGGAGAATATTTCAGCTTTATCTTTCCGTAGTATCACACCCTGCACTGATTTTTGGCTGGCATCCACTTGATCGTCGTGTCAACTACAGCGGTCATCCCCTCGCCATCGATAAGTCGTGTCACGAATCGAAAAGACTGATCAAATGGATTTCAGACTATTAGTCACAACCGAGACCTCGACACCTTGTTGTGCAACCATGTATTGCGATAGCCAGTATGAGTCACTGCTTCATCACATCTGGGCCAGGGTATTATCGTGCACTGCTGAGAGATGCCAGTCTCAAGCCATCGCCTAGAGTGCATCGAGGAGAGCCATATACAGAAAATTCACATTCCCGGGGTTTCTCTCCTGGACCGGACAAAAATCCAACATGCAGTTCCCTGTGACCTGATTACAGTCGCTTTCATAATCCCTCTTCCATCCTTAAGACATTTCAGGGAGGAAGCAGCAATAAAATCGCTCACTGCACCAGTGCAGCATTTCTATTTTTCGTTTTAATTGTCTTACATGTTCATGCACGATGGCCCTGCGGCGAGCTACCCGGTCCACAGGAATTTCATAACCCGAACCCCTGGTTACGGGTTATGCAGGCGTCCCGGCCGAAGCGCGACAATATCGAGCAGGAAATATGGAACGAAAGGGAAAGCATGCCAATAGCCGCGATGAATACTCAGAACCGGTCTCTCTGCCATACTGCCGCTTGATCAAATTCAGTACATCCGCTTTTTCCCGTATGACGGCTGAGGCGTATGGCATACTCAACGAAAGGCTTGCTGCTTCCCCGCACTCCAGACCACGCTGCGGAAAGATCGTGGCCATGATATCAATGGTGGATATTGCAGGGCCGGAGCCCACGTCTCTGGCAGCTGGAGATGTGATTTCAGCTGGGATGCATCACCTGCGCTGGATAGAGACTGTGCATTTCAGGCAGCCCGTGTTTGAAGAATCTGCGTGAATGGCTGTTCTGACCCGGCTGCACACAGCTGTGAATCGTGGCTGCAGCAGCCCGGTTCGGTCATGATTATTAACCTGCTTTCCGGAACCATGCGGTCGCCCCTGTTTCTACATCAATTACAGCGAGTTATTGGCCCCATGGAATGCACTCACCCGAACACCAGCGTAATTGTCCAGCCGTCTATTCGATGTGTTAACCCCGGGGCCTTACGGCGGCGATTCCGTTATACTTTTCCTGTGTTTCGACTGATTCATGCCTTAACCCTGTCCAGATTGCCTGGCCACGTCAAGCAGTCATGAATCTCTGCACAGTTATTCGAGAATGTACAATCTTTAATCAATGCGGGATTTGAATATGTTAACCACAGAAAAAAGGTTTTTCCGGCTGTTCATTGCCTCCCTGATACTTGTCACAACCAGTGTGCAGGCGGATGTCCTGGAGGACATCCTGGAAAGGGGTACCATCCGTGTAGGTGTTTCACTGTTCACGCCCTGGACAATCCAGAACGAAGCAGGTGAGCTCTCCGGCTTTGAGATTGATGTGGCTGACAAACTTGCCGGGGATATGGGCGTTAAACCTGAATACAAGATCTACGTCTGGGAGGATATCATCCCGGCTGTGAGGAAGGGGGAGATTGATATTATTGCCGGGGGTATGGCCATTACCCCGGAACGTGCCCTCAGGATCAACTTCTCTCAACCCTATGCTGATTCGGGCATATCGCTGGTAACCCATACCGGGAAGACTCGCGACATCAAGCAGCTGGAAGAACTGAACCAGGAAGCCGTAACGATAGCGGTAGTTTCAAAAACGGCTGCCAACGAGCTTGCACCGCGCCTGTTCAACAAAAGCACCATCAAGGTCGTTAATACGGCTAAAGAAGCGGAGACGGCTGTTCTGAACGGGGAGGCCCATGGCTGGCTGGCCTCCATGCCGCAACCGGAATTTTTGGCGCTGCAGTACCCCGACAAGGTTGATATACCACTGGCAAAACCGATCCTGCCTTACAAAGCGGGATTTGGCATCAAAAAA
>JASFOC010000045.1:0-10358 GCA_050116715.1 Gammaproteobacteria bacterium | reverse complement strand
CGGCTACCTGATTCTCGGTACCTCGGAAAGCATCGGCCGGCACGTGGAACTTTACCGGCCGGTCTCCAGGAAGTGGCGCATCTACCGCCGGGTAGGCGGTGCGCGTCCCGGCCGGGCCGGATTTCCCGTCCAGACCGGGTCATACCGGCATCAGCCGTATCGTGCCTATCCTCAACATGGCCTGGACAACCTGACCGAACTGACCCGCAATATCCTGTTGCAGGACTATGCCCCTGCCGCCGTGGTGATCGACCTGCACTACGAGGTGCTGCACTACTCGGGAAATACCCGGCTGTATCTGCAACAGCCCGGCGGGTCGCCCAGCAACGACCTGCTGACCCTGGTGCCGACCAGCTTGCGGCCACGTATCCGCGCCGCAGTGCACCAGGCCATGCAGGCGTCGCGGCGGGTCGACATCGGCGCTATCCCACTCCAGCGAGATGATCGTGACGCGCTTGTGAGCATCGGGGTCCAGCCACTGCCCGACCCCCAGCGGCAGGAGCCGCTTTTCCTGGTCACCTTCCGGGACGAGCCGGAGACCCCGCCGCATGGGGCTGCCGGCGACAGGACGACGGGTGCAGGCCCGGACGACTCCCTGGTGCAACAGCTGGAATACGAACTGAAGACCTCAAGGGAAGAACTTCACAGCACCATCGAGGAGCTGGAAAGCAGCAACGAGGAACTGAATGCCTCCAACGAGGAGGTCATGTCCATGAACGAGGAGCTGCAGTCCACCAACGAGGAGCTGGAAAGTTCCAAGGAGGAACTGCAGTCCGTGAACGAGGAGCTGATCACGGTAAACACACAGCTGCGGGACAAGATCGCGGAGCTGGAGGAAACCAACAATGACCTCACGAACCTGATGACGAGTGTCGATACCGCCATCCTGTTCATCGGGGTGGATGGTGTCATCCGCCGCTTTACACCACGCGTCACCTCCCTCTTCAACGTGATCGACAGTGACCTTGGCCGGCCACTCGGCGATATCAACCGGCGCTTTGAAGACCCGCAGTTGCAGCAGGACATCGACAGGGTGATGCAGGACCTTGCACCGCACCTGCGCGAGGTGCAGAGCGACAGCGGGCAATGGTTTCAGCGCGCCATCACGCCATACCGGACAGCCAGCAACCAGATCGAAGGTGTGGTACTGAGTTTCACCGATATCACCCGGATCAAGCATGCCGAACTGGAGCTGCAGCGCCTGGCGGAGACCCTTGAACAGCGGGTGGCCGAACGCACCAGCGAGCTGGAAAACGAGGTCGGAATGCGTGCTGCAGCGCAGGCCGCGCTGCAGGAGAGTGAACAGCGCTTTCGAGCCGTTTTCAATGATGCGCCCGTCGGCATGTGCCAGGCCGATCCCGGCGATGGCCAGCTGTTGCTGGTGAATCCCGAGGTCTGCGCCATGACCGGTTACAGCGAGGCCGAGTTGCTGCAGCGCGCTCTACCGGAGATCCTTCATCCGCAGGACCGGGAGGCCGGGCGGGAGCTCCTTGCCCGTCTCATGCGCGGTGAGTTGCCATTGTATCAGGCGCAGCAGCGATTCATCCGCAGGGATGGCACGGTCTTGTGGGGGGATCTCAGGGTGATGCTGGTGCGCGATCACCAGGGGCAGCCGCTGCACTCGGTCGCGGTGATCGCCGACATCACGGAGCGCAAGCAGCTTGCCGCGCAGCTGCTGCAGGAGCGCAATTTCGGCAACACGGTACTGGACACCGTGGCGAGCCTGATACTGGTGATTGATGCCGACGGCAAGCTGGTCCGTTTCAACAGGGCCTGCGAGGTCCTGACCGGGTATGATTTCGATGAGTTTGTCGGCAGCGCGGATTGGTGGACCCTGGTGCCTGCTGAAGAGCACGACGCGTTGCAGCGCATCATGCAGCGACTGCTGTCTGGCGAGGAGCTGCTTGCCCGGGAAAGTCGCTGGCTCACCCGTGACGGGGCGGTGAAGCTGCTCAGCTGGAGGTACACGGTGATCAGGGACCCGGCCGGACAGGCGCAGTATATTATCGGCTCCGGCATCGATATCACGGACCAGCGCGAGGCGGAGGACGAGGCCCGCCAGCATCTGGAAGAGGCGTCACGGCTGCAACGGCTGCAGACCGCAGGCGAGCTGGCCACCATGCTCGCCCACGAGCTCAACCAGCCGCTCGGTGCCATTGCCATGTATGCCGAAACCGGCGAGCATCTGCTCGCCAGTGAGACGCTGGACCAGGACCGGCTGACGGACATCCTCGCGCAGATCAGCCAGCAGTCACTGCGGGCCGCGGAAATCATCCGCCGGCTGCGGGCATTCGTCAGCCAGGGGCGCATCGATTCGAGGCCACTGGATCTCGGCATGGTCGTGCGCAACGCATGCGAGCTGATGGCGCCGGAGGCGCGCAAGTTCGGTATCGGTCTGCATTCCGAACAGGACGACGGTCTGGGGCAGGTTATGGGGGTGGAAGTGCACATCGAGCAGGTACTGCTCAACCTGATACGCAATGCCATCCAGGCGATTCACGACAGCGGCACGCGTGATGGCAGCATCACCATCAGCATACGCCGGGTGGCCGACGTCGCCCGCGTCAGCGTGCTGGACAACGGTCCGGGCATTGATCCCGCGGCTGCTGAGGACCTGTTCGCGCTGCTGGCCAGCCACAAGAAAGCCGGTCTGGGCGTCGGGTTGCGCATCAGCCGCAGCCTGATCGAGGCCCAGGGCGGGCGGCTCTGGGCGGAAGCGCACAAGCCCGGCGGGATTTTCCATTTCGAACTGCCACTCTCAGCATGAACGCGCATGTTTACATCGTCGACGATGACCCGGCGATACGCGATGCGCTCGGCAGTTTGCTGACGGATGCCGGTCTGCAGGTGCAGTCCTATGCGGATGGCGACGCCTTCCTGGCCAGCAGCCTGCCACAGCGACCGGCCTGCGTGCTGCTGGATGTGGCCATGCCCGGCATGAGCGGTTACGAGGTGCAGGCGGCACTCAGCGAGCGCGGCCTGCAGATCCCCGTCATCTATCTCACCGGCCATGGCGACGTGCCGATGGCGGTCAGGGCCATGCAGGCCGGTGCCGTGGATTTCCTGCAAAAGCCGGTCAGACGCGTCGAATTGCTGCAACGGGTCCGGCGCGCCCTGGAACTTGATGCCCGGCTCCACGAGGAGGAGGAAGCGGAACACCAGGCCCGGCGGAATTATGCCAGCCTGAGTCCGCGGGAGCAGGAGGTGATGGCACTGGTGGTTGCCGGCCTGTCCAGCAAGGAGATCGCCCGGCAACTGGGCGTCAGTGACCGCACCGTACATACCCATCGCGCCCATGTGATGCTCAAAATGCAGGCGGCAAACGTGGCCGAGCTGGTCCGCATCGCCAGCATCTGCAATGCCTGACGCATCCCTGCCAGTCCGGGCACGACCCGCCATGATGCTTCCTGGGATGGTCTGAACACGTCCTGCTCCGTCCTTCCGGCAGATGCCGGACAAAGCGCAAGACGCGTTGCACGCCCGGAGGGTGAGCGCAGCGAAACATCCGGATTAATCAACTGCTGGACCCCGGCCTTTGCCGGGGTGACGACTCATTCCTGTTGGGTAGGTAATTTTACCTAGGTATTCGCATGGATGGCACGGATACCCCGCAGCGACTAGGCTTCACTCACACTGGATTGCAGCCTCGCTGCAATACGCAAACGTAAGATCAGCAAGCAGATTATCGAGGAGATGTATATGGCAAAGTCAGGCAAACCCGCGGCAAGACAGGCAAAACCGGCCGCGCGCAGCAAATCCGATGTCAGCGCCAAACCCCGCGCCCGCGCCAAACCGGCTGAGACTGCCCGAACTGACAGCGACGTTGGTGCAAGCCATGACGACATCGCCGTGGCTGCCTACTTCCGGGCACAGGACAGGGGCTTTACGCCTGGTGCCGAAATGGACGACTGGCTGCATGCCGAACAGGAAATACGCGCCACAGGCGCCGGGGAAGGAGGATGACGAGACAGGACTGACCACTGGTTCGCGTCCACAGGCGCCACGTCTGGCCGTCAACACCGGGATTGGCTGCTGCAAAGCGGCATTGACTAGCACTCTGAATTCCGGCGCCCACCCTGGAGAGTGGCGACGCGGTCCAGCCATTCACGTTGCATACTGAAGGAGGCAAGTATGTCAAGGCAAAGCACGGTAAAAGTCAGCAGTGCAAACAATGCCACCTGCCACACGGTCGACGCTGCCCGGTCAGAGGATGATCGGCGCACCGGCGAGGAAACCCGGCTCTGGCAGAACAGCAAACGCAAATGCTTTCAGGCAAAAGAGGTCATCTACCGCGAGAGCGCCGGGGTCGACCGTATCTGCATAATCCGCAGTGGCCTGGTCAAGTTGCTCAGCTATCTGCCAAACGGCCGCGCCCGCATCGTCAGGCTGCATGCCAGGAACCAGTGGCTCGGGCTCGAGGGATTGCTGGGGGAGCCCTACGAACATACCGCAATCGCAGTCGATGATGTCGTAGTCGAGTATCTCTCGACTCACAGCGTGCAGCACCTCGTCATGGATGCACCCGGCAGACTGCTGCAACTGCTGCATCAATGGCATGTCGATCTGGCACAGGCAGACAAGTGGATATCCGAATTTTCCACCGGCGGGATCCGGCCCCGCGTGGCCCGACTGCTGCAGTTCCTGGCCGAGCTTGAGTACGGCTGTCCCACGGACAGGGTCGAACTGCTGACGGTATCCGAGATGGCCGAAATACTGGGGGTGACGCCGGAAAGCGTCAGCCGTATCGTGGCAACCTTCAAGCGTCGGGATATCCTGCAAAAACAGCCGGAATCAGATTCCTTGCGGGAAATCTACTGGCTCGATACCCCGAGATTGCACCAGGAAGCGCTGGGATAATACGCCGCAACAGCAGGCCCCCGGAATTGCGCGCTACCATTCATGGCGCTTCCGGGGGGCGCTGAAGGTGTGACCGGCATCCTGCTGTAACGGGAACGGCAGGTCCGCTCGGGTTCCTGCAGCAGCGCAACCCCGGCTACGCGTTTGCAATCGCACACCGACGAAACCGTTCCAGTCAATTCATCAGGCCATCCCTGAATGATTGCTTCGCTGCGCGCGCGATGCCGCTGTTGAGAATCTTACCCGGGTTATCCGTGCTCCCTCGGTGTCAGTTCCGCAGGAAACCTGCCTGACACAGGCAGCAGGGCTCCAGGCAACTCGCGTAACAGGGGGGCGTTGTCGCGGCCCACCTTTTCAATTGAAATATTTCAATGCATGCGACCGGCATCTGATGCCAACTAGACCTGCAGTGCGAGAGGTTTGCCTGTCACTTTCCAGGCATGAAACCTACAGCCGCGTGAACAGGTAGCTGCGACGGGCGGAGGAAACTGCTGATTGCCTTGACTGTCGGTGAACCGAAGTTGTCGCCATTTGTTACCCGCGCTGTGTGTTAATCGATCAGAGCCGTGGGCTGCCTATGCCAGACGCTGAATTACCAGACACGCTTCACAACCTTGAATGCCAGGCCATGACAACTCTGGGTGGCCCGTGGCGGATGCTGACTGGTGCCGCGCTGCATGTCAGCCGGGGCTCCGGTGCCCGCTTGTGCCAGCTGCATCCCCGGCCGGCAGCGGTTTCCAGCCGGGTTGCAGGGGCGCGAGGCAGGCCGCTGGCATGAAGGCAGCACTGAACAGGAAACGCTCCGAAAATCACCTGCAAACGGCGCAGGCGCTTGAGGGCCGTGAGCTGCAGGCAGCCGATGGCGGAATCGGCACACTGGAGCGATTGTGCTTCGATGCCGTGAGCTGGGTGGTGCGGTATCTGATTGCCGACACTGGTGACTGGCTCGGGGGGAGGCGGGTGCTGGTCCCGCCGCTCGCAGTCGATGAAACCAGCGTGCACGAGCCGACCATCAGTGTCGAACTGACCCGCCGCCAGATCGCGGGGAGTCCGCCGCTGGATACGGGAAGGCCGATACTGCGTGCCTACGAGGCGCGCTACTACGCGTATTACAACTGGCCCCCGTACTGGGAGGTCGATCCGCTTGCCAGGCTTCTGTTGTCACAGGTTCCCGCGTCACCGGAACTCGTCTCCGAGGCGTCGACGTCGCGCCGCTACCAGGAAAGTCACCTGCACGACAGTACCGAACTGTACGGCTGCGAGGTCATGGCGCGTGACGGCGCCACGGGGAAGGTTCGCGACCTGGTGATCGATCTCCGCTACTGGTCACTGCGCTATCTGGTGATCGCAATCCAGGACAACGGGTCAATCAGGAAGGTGCTGCTCAGCCCGGCCTGGATCAGTCATGTCAACTGGAGCGCTCGCAGGGTGAACGTTGCTCTGCATCGCGCTGCCGTCATGAGTGCACCAGGCTTCAATCCTGACGGGGGCATCAGTCGTGAATACGAGGCGCAACTGCAGGCACACTACGGACACCCGGTCGTCGGTTAGGGCTGCGCAGGACAGGGTCATGGCGAGCGGTGGCCCGGGCCCCTGCTTGTAGCGACCGGGGGCCGGCACCGCTCGGTCCCGTGCTCATTGCGGCATCAGCAGCAGTGCGTAGGCGACGACGTACAGTATCAGTACCATGAAGCTCTCCAGGCCGATATTGATGATACCGTGCTTCTCCCTGTACAGCATGCCCATCAGCAGAATCGCGGTCAGCAGCAGGGTCAGCGCAAGCAGGAAGATCATTTCCGGTCCTGCTGCAACGAAGACGGATTCACCCGGATAGCTCCAGTCGCTGAAGGCCACGATCAGCGCATCGAAGGCATTGCCGCCGAGGATGTCGCCGACCGCCAGCGTCAGGGCACCCATGCGCACCGCCGCCAGGGCGGTGATCAGTTCAGGCAGTGACCCGGTCAGTCCCGTCAGCAGTCCACCGACCACCGTTTCCGACAGCCCGGTGTGTTGTGCGATCGGGATCGCCGTGCGCGCCAGCAGCCAGCCGGCGACTGCTGTCATGGCAGCGGCCAGTGCGAACTGCAACCACAATCGCAGCAGCCCGGCAGCCGAACCCTGGCCTTCGCCCTGCTGCGTGGCGCGGGTTTCGTGTGTATGCCGCGGAAGCCACATCGGCAATTTGTGGGTATGCGACACCATGCGTATTCCCTGCAGGTAGGCTGCCGCCATCAGGATAGAGGCCGGGTGTATGTTGCCGATCGTTGTCTGTGGCAGCGCCAGCCCCAGCAGCGGTATCGCCAGCATGACCTGCACGAAGGCAGCCAGCATGAGATTTTCCGCAGATGCAGCGGCATGCTCCAGGTTGACGCGCCGGTAGGTCATGTCGGCGAGCGCAAGGAATGCCGTCTGTCCGGCAACACTGCCGATGGCGTTGCTGAGCGCAAGGTCGGCATGGCCTTCAAGCGCCCCCGTCACCGATGTGGCAATCTCGGGCAGCGAGGTGCAGGCGCCGACAAAAAATGCACCCATGATGGCCTCGCCCAGCCCGGTGCGCTCCGCCAGTTCTGCAGCGGTGCGCGTCATCATCAGGCCGAAAACGATAACCATCACCATGGCCAGGCCGAACAGCCCCAGGCTCAGTGGCAACGACCAGGTGCCGTCAGGCATGCAACACCCCCGCCTGCTTTGCGGGGGACGCACCCGGGCCGCTGTTGACAGGCGGTCGTGTAGCCATCAGGTATCGCGCATACCGTATCCCAGCTGCACAAGCGGCTAGTGCTTGCCGGGTGCCAGGGGTACCTGGCGGCGCTCCTGCGTGATGTAGGCCTGCAAGGCGATCATGCGCGGGTCATCCAGTGCCAGCGGGTCGGATTCCAGCGGGTTCTCGATACACCAGTTGATCATTTCCGCGAGTACCGCGACCTTGCCAAGCTGTTGCTGGAACTTGGGGTAGGTCTCCGGGTGGGTGTTGGACGCGTCGGGGTGGCACTGGTCACAGGAGACCGTGTTCTTGCTATCCAGTCCACCGTGAAAGAGCTTTTCACCCTTGTCCACGACGGTCATGTACTCCTGTTGCCAGCGCGCCAGGTCGGCTGCGGTGAATTCGTCTGCACAAACGGGTTGCCACGGCAATGCCAGCAGCAGGCTGGCAAGCACGACGTTTCTTGTACGGTGAGCAGTCTTGTTCATGTCAGGGTCCTCTGCCTCGAGTCAGTAGTGAGTCTGCGGCGGAATACGCTCCGGTTCCGGCTGATACCTGGTGTCGACCGGGTGTCCCTTGCTGGCGTCGAAGGCAACGGTGCGGTTGGTGTTATCGGGCAGCGCATAATGCACATCCACGTCCCCGGTATGCAGGTTGATGAACTGCCAGCCGGTGGCATCACGCTCGAAGAACGGGTCGGCGCGATTCATCGCCACGGTCAGCCTGGGCAGGTAGCTGGCTTCCTGGGAGAAACTGGCAGGGTAGGGCCAGGGCCAGGCGGTGGCCATGGCCGAGTTGAAGCTGATATTGCCGATCTGGTTGTACTGGATCTGGTGCACATGACCATACAGTACCGAGACCTTGTCGAACGGCTTGAGCAGCGCCTGCACCTGCTCGGCATCCTCGGTCCAGAAATTCCAGCCCTTGTAGATCTTCTGCAGGGGGGAGTGCGAAAACACCACGACGGGGGTGTCCTTGCTGACCTTGTCGAGGTCCTTGCGCAGCCATTCGCGCTGCGATTCGCCGACCATGAACGGCGAGCCCTGCGGGTTGTCGAGACGCGCCATCTCCTGCATACGGCGCATGGGGCTGTCCCAGCGGTTGTGGGTCCAGTCGTCGAAGGTGAGGATGCTGTTCAGCACCACGAAATGCACGCCCTTGTGGTCGAAGCTGTAGTGGTCGGGGCCGATGCGCTTGCGCCAGTGCTCGCCAAGGTCAAGGTAATAGTCATGTTCTCCCATGACATGGTGCACATCGCCACGCAATCCGCCAAGCAGGTCCAGCCCGTGATCGATTTCCTCGGGTTTGCCAAGCTGGGCGATGTCGCCGCCATAGAAAATGAAGTCGGGACGCGGTGTCAGCAGGTTGGCCTCGGCGATGGCACGGATCAGGCCGCGGTCCCAGTTGCGCACGAACTCGTTGCCCTTGATATGCGTGATATGGGAGTCGGAAAGATAGGCAAAGGTGAAATTCTCCGGCGCGGCCTTGCCGAAGGCCACCTCGACCAGGCTCAGCGGCAGGCTGCTGGCAGCGAGCAGGGCAGTGCCTTTTTTCAGAAAGTGGCGACGATTGATGCGGTTCATGGGCGTGGCTCCTTTTATTCCATCACGATTTCTGTGCGGGTAACCTGCGCGGCGATTGCCGGGCTGGTCAGCGCCTTGAGGAATTCGACCAGGTCCGCCTTCTGCCGGTCACTCAGATTGAGTGGGCGTATGCCGCCGCTCAGGAAGGGGGAGAACGGGTCGTCCGGGCTCACGCGGCCGCCGTTGTTGTAGAACTCGACCATGTCTTCCAGTGTCTCCTGGCTACCGTCATGCATGTAGGGTGCTGTCAGCGCGATGTTGCGCAGCGTGGGTGTCTTGAAGGCCCCGACCTGGTTGATGTCCTCGCTGACCGCGAAGCGGCCGAGCTCCGAGGCGTCGGGATCGGACAACACCGTTTTATCGACGTCCGCGCCCGCGTTCTTGGCCTGCAGGAATTCTTCAGCGATCCCGCCGACACGGCCCTGGATGTTCTTGAAACCGACGCCGATGTTGTGGAAACGGTTGTCGGTGAACAGCGCCTGGTTCTGCTCGATGATATGGCAGGACACACAGCGCCCCTGGCCGCGGTAGACCTCGAGACCGCGAATGGCGGCTTCGCTCATGGCAGACTTGTCGCCGCCGTACAGGTAACGGTCGAAGGGCGAGTCGCCGCTGATGAGCGTGCGTTCGAAACTGGCGATGGCCTCGGCATAATGCTCGATTGTGATGTCACTGGCATCCACGCCGAAGACTTCCCTGAAATCTTTCACGTAGGACGGGTCGTTGCGGATGATCTCCAGCAATGCATCCAGGTCAGGCAGGCCACCCTCCACGGGGTTCACCGGCGGCTGCCTGGACTGTCCCTCCAGGTCCGGCTCGCGACCGTCCCAGAACAGGGTCTGCATGTAGGCCGCGTTGATTACCGTCGGGGCATTGCGGGTCCCGAGCAGGCCGTTATGGCCTTGAGACACGCGCCGGTGGTCGGTGAAGGCTTTCTCCCTGGCGTGGCAGGTCGCGCAACTGACCTTGCCGTCGGAACTGAAACGTTCTTCGTGAAACAGCCGGTCGCCCAGCTTGATCTTGGCGGGAGTCTGGGGATTGTCCGCGGGAACGGGTAGCGGCGGCAAACCCAGTGGTTCGGCATTCACCGTTAGCGCGCACACCCCCGTCATTACCAGACACAGCAGGATGTTTCGACAACTGCCCGATAGGGTCATGATGGCGACCTCCTTGGTTGCAGGTGGGCTGAATAGAATCTTCTGCGCCAGCCCTGT